>NZ_AP019827.1:612270-918405 GCF_008327825.1 Leptotrichia shahii
AAGGCTGTAGAGGAAAAGAGGAAAACGGCTGTGAAGGAAGTTTTGTGTGATTGTGTTGAAGGGCAGTGTAATTGCGAACATAGTGGACATAAGCATATTTAAGATATAGTGTACTAAATGAAGGAGGAAAAGATTATGGCAGAAAAAAACTATACAGTAACTGGAATGAGCTGTGCATCTTGTGCCAATGCTGTGGAAAAGGCACTTAATAAAAATAATGATATTAACGCTTCAGTTAATTTTGCAACTGAAAAATTGAATATTGAATATGATGAGAAGAAGTACAATTTTGATAAAATTAGGGAAATAGTGGAGTCGGCTGGGTATGGACTGGTTGAGGATATGACAGAAGATAAAAAGGTGGAACTTTATCAAGAGAAAATAAAAAGCTTGAAAAATCGATTAATTTTGGCAATTATTTTTGTTGTTCCACTTTTGTATATTTCGATGGGGCATATGCTTGGGGCAGCACTTCCTGAATTTTTGAATCCTAAGATAAATCCGCTTAATTTTGCATTGGCACAGTTTGTGCTGACTTTGCCTATTATTTATGCTGGGAGAGATTTTTTTTCACATGGATTTAAAAATTTAGTAAGAAAATCTCCAACAATGGATTCATTAATTGCTATTGGGGCAACAGCGGCGGTACTCTATGGAATTTACGCAACTTTTAGAATTGTAACTGTAGACCCTGAAGCACATATGGATTTATATTATGAGTCGGCTGGTACAATTATTACGTTAATCTTGTTTGGAAAACTGCTGGAGGCGAAAACAAAAGGTCAAACTTCATCGGCAATAAAAAAACTTATCGGACTTCAGCCTAAAAAGGCTAAAATCATTGAAAATGGAGCGGAAAAGGAAGTTCTGATTGAAAACTTGAAAGTTGGAGATATTGTTATTGTGAAGCCGGGAGAAAAAATTGCGGTGGACGGAAGGATTGTGGAAGGGGCGACTTCTGTTGATGAGTCAATGTTGACAGGAGAAAGTTTGCCGGTAAGCAAAAAAGTTGGGGACAAGGTTGTTGGAGGAAGTATTAATAAAAATGGAAGTATCAGGTTTGAGGCAACTGAAATTGGTAAAAATACAGTTTTGTCGCAAATTATAAAGCTGGTTGAGGAGGCACAGGGGTCAAAGGCTCCTATTTCTAGAATGGCAGATATTGTGTCGGCGTATTTTGTGCCAATTGTTATTGGGATTGCGATAATTACAGGGATTGCTTGGTTTCTGAGTGGAAGTGGATTGGTTACTGCATTGTCGTTTTTCATCGCTGTACTTGTAATTGCGTGTCCGTGTGCATTGGGACTTGCGACACCTACATCAATAATGGTTGGAACTGGAAAAGGGGCTGAAAACGGTATCCTTATCAAAAGTGGAGAAGCTCTTGAAACAGCACATAAAATTAAAACTGTTGTCTTTGATAAGACTGGTACGATTACGAAAGGAAAGCCTGTACTGACTGATTTGATTGCTTATGGAAATTATAGCGAGAATGAATTGTTAAAAATTGCTGCAAGTGTAGAAAATGATTCAGAGCATCCATTGGCAGAAGCAATCGTAAATGAAGCAAAAGAGAAAAATATTGAAATTAAGCCATATGAAAAATTTAGGGCAATGCCAGGTTACGGTATTCGTGCAACATTTGAAGGTAAGGAAGTGCAAATTGGAAATAGAAAACTGATGGAAAACCGAAAAATCAATGTGGAAATTTCCCAAAAAGATTATGATATTTTGTCAAATGAAGGAAAAACACCAATGTATATTTCGATTGATAACGAATTGGCAGGAATTGTTGCGGTTGCTGATGTTATTAAGGAAACAAGCAAGGAAGCTATAGAAAAACTGAAAAAAATGGGAATCAAGACAATAATGCTAACTGGAGATAACGAAAAAACTGCGAAATTTATCGCAAAACAAGTGGGAATAGATGATGTAATTTCAGAAGTATTACCTTATCAAAAATCTCAAAAAATAAAGAAACTTCAGGAGAAAGATGAATTTGTTGCAATGGTTGGAGATGGAATTAACGATTCTCCAGCATTGGCTCAGGCAAACGTTGGAATTGCAATAGGAAATGGAACAGATGTTGCGATAGAATCGGCTGATATCGTCTTAATTAGGAATGATTTGAGAGATGTTGCGGGTGCAATAGCATTAAGTAAAGCGACAATCACAAATATAAAGGAAAATCTGTTCTGGGCATTCTTTTATAACGTACTTGGAATACCATTTGCCGCTGGAATATTTTATGCATTCTTCAATGGTCCGAAATTGGATCCGATGATAGCGGCTTTTGCGATGTCGTTTAGTTCAGTGTCAGTTTTGGGAAATGCTTTAAGATTGAATTTTTTAAGAATAGAAAAATAAAAAAATGAAAAAGTAAAATTTTTATGATATAATTTACTTAAATAAAAGTTATGTTTAAAATCAAAAGAAGGTGTTTTTAAATGTTAAGCAAAAATAAACGGTTGGAAGCAATAACGAAAATAGTTGAGCAAAAAGGGACGGTGAGAGTCTCGGAAATAGTTACGAGCCTGAATGTTTCCGATATGACTGTAAGGCGAGATTTTACTGAGCTGGAGGAATTAGGAATATTAAAAAGAACACATGGGGGAGCTAAAAGTAAAAATACATTTCAGTATAAGGAGTTATCGCATGAGGATAAATATGTCTTGAATATAGAGAAGAAGAGAGAAATAGCTCTAAAAGCTGTAAAATTATTAGAAGAAGGGGATACAATTTTTTTAGGTCCTGGAACAACAGTTGAATTGTTGGCGAAAGAAATCAATCTTAAGTCACTTAGAGTTTTAACAAATTGTTTACCTATTTTTGAAATTTTGTCTGAAAAAAAAAGTGAGACTTTCAATATGTTCCTTGTCGGAGGAGAATTTAGAAAAATGACGAAGTCGTTTGTAGGAGAAATAGCAAATATGACACTAAAAAATATGAATTTTAATAAAATGTTTTTTAGCTGCAATGCAATAAAAGAAAACGATATTATGACATCTACATTTGAAGAAAGTTATACGCAAGAAATAGTTTTGAATAATTCAGAAGAAAAATATTTACTTGTGGATGATTCAAAAATTGAAAAAAAAGATTTTATAAATTTTTACACTTTGGATAAATTGACGGGAATTGTAATAAATAGCACTGAACAAGAAATATTAAATAAAATAGAGAAATATGTAAATTTAATTATTTAATAAAAATTTTAGAAAAAATATAATTGTACCAAAAAACTTAAAGTTTGGAGGTACTTTTTTTTTGCCAAATTTTAAATTCAAATTGTCAAGTTAAAAAATTTTTCATAATTTAAACTATAATTAAACTTTGTTTACTAAAATATAATTCATAAAAAATAGACAAATATGTAAATATTAAAAATTTTGTTTACTAAACAAATAAACAATTTTATGTTTGAAATACAAACAAAAACTATTGTTTTTTGTTTTTTTTGAGGTATACTCTTAACAGAAAAAGTAAAAGATTATTAAAATAAAGGAGATGACCATGATGAAAGTAATATTAGGTGCTGATGTGGATGGAAAAAATTTGAAAGACTACGTTAAAAATTTTCTTTTGGAAAATGGATATGATGTAGTTGATGTGTCAGAGGATAAGGATTTTGTGGATACAACTTGCGCAGTAGCAAAAGAAGTTTTGTCTAGTGATGATAATTTGGGAGTTGTATTTGATGCATACGGTGCTGGAAGTTTTATGGTTGCTACAAAAATAAAAGGAATGATAGCAGCAGAAGTTTCTGACGAGAGATCAGCATATATGACTAGAAGACACAATAATTCTAGAATCATAACAATCGGTTCTGAAATCGTTGGAAAGGGACTTGCTAAGAATATTGTAAAAGATTTCTTAGGTGCTGGATATGATGGTGGAAGACATCAAATTAGAGTGGATATGTTAAATAAAATGTGTTAGGTTATTTAATTAAAAAATAAAAAAAGAAGGATGGTAAAAAATATGAAAATAGCAATAGGATGTGATCACATCGTAACAGATGTAAAAATGGCATTATCGGATTTTTTGAAATCGCAAGGTTATGAAGTTTTAGATTGTGGAACTTACGATTTTACGAGAACACATTATCCAATTTATGGTAGAAGGGTTGGAGAAGCTGTTGTGAGTGGAAAAGCTGACTTAGGTGTTTGTATTTGTGGAACTGGAGTTGGAATTAATAACAGTGTAAATAAAGTTCCAGGAGTTCGTTCAGCATTAGTTAGAGATATGACTTCAGCACTTTATGCAAAAGAACATTTGAATGCAAATGTAATTGGATTTGGTGGTGCAATAACAGGAAAATTATTATTATTTGATATTGTGGAAGCCTTTATAAAAGCAGAATACAAAAAAACTGAAGAAAGTGAAAAATTAATTGCCAAGATTAAAGCAGTAGAGACTGTAAATCCTGACCAAAAAAATGATGATTTCTTTGACGAATTTTTAGAAAAATGGGACAGAGGAGAATACAAAGATTAGGAAAAAATTAACGTTCAATTTTAAGAAAGGAGCTGATTAAAATGATTTTGACAGTAACGATGAATCCATCTGTGGATATTTCCTATCCTTTGGAAAAATTTAATTTAGATACTGTAAATAGAGTAGTCGAAGTTAGCAAAACACCTGGTGGAAAAGGTTTAAATGTAACAAGAGTATTAAAACAGTTAAACGACGAAGTTGTTGCAACTGGACTTATAGGTGGAGCATTGGGTACAGATATTCAAAAGAAATTATCAGAAATAGGAATAAAAAATGATTTCTTTGAAATTTCAGGGGAAACTAGAAACTGTATTGCGATTTTGCACGAGGGGAATCAAACTGAAATTTTAGAAAAAGGACCGACTATAACAAAATCTGAAAGTGAAGATTTTTTGAGACACTTTGAAAAATTAGTAAAAGATGAAGAAACTAAAATTATTGCTATTTCAGGAAGTTTACCAGATGGATTGGAAATTGATTACTATTCAAAAATGATTGGAATTTGTGAAAAATACAAAAAACCGGTTGTATTAGACTGTTCAGGAAAATCGTTATTAGAAGTCTTAAAAAATGAACATAAACCAAAAGTAATAAAACCTAATACAGAAGAATTAGCACAATTAATTGGAAAAGATGTATCTAAAGATCCAAATGAATTAAAAGAAATTTTAAAAGAAAAATTATTTGAAAAAATTGAATGGATAATTGTTTCGCTTGGAGCAGATGGAGCTTTTGCAAAACATAATGATAAATTTTATAAAGTAAATGTGCCTAGTATAAAGGTTGTTAATCCTGTAGGTTCAGGGGACTCGACAGTTGCGGGAATAACATCGGCAATTCATGAAAATGCAAATGATGAAGATTTATTAAGAAAAGCAAATGTTCTTGGGATGTTGAATGCAATGGAAAATTTGACAGGATTTGTGAATTTGAAAAATTATGAAGAGTTGTTTATCAAAATTGAAATAATTAATTTATAAATTTTGATTTTGTGTTCCTATATTTCTAGTTATACTGTAAGATTGTTAAATCTGAATATGAAAATCGTAAATTCCCTACAAAACTATATCTCATTAGTTGCTGGAAAAATAGGAACACTAAAAAAATCAAAGAACAAAAATTGAAATAAAAAAGATTATATTAAAAATGTTTATAAAAACTTAGTGAGAGTTTTTATTGAATTTATAAGGAGGAAAAAACAATGAAATTAACAGAACAAAAAAGAAAATATTTAGAAAATTTAAGTGATAAAAATGGATTTATATCAGCACTAGCAATTGACCAAAGAGGAGCTTTGAAAAAGATGTTAAATAAACATCAAGAATCTGAAGCAACAGCTGAACAAATAAAAGAGTTTAAAGTATTAGTTTCAAAACATTTAACAAAATATTCTTCTTCAATTTTACTAGATCCTGAATATGGATTGGATGCAGCAAAAGCTAGAGATAAAGACGCTGGATTATTATTAGCTTATGAAAAGACAGGATATGATGCAAACGCAGTTGGAAGATTGCCAGACTGTCTTGTTGACTGGTCAGCAAAAAGATTAAAAGAAGAAGGAGCAGACGCTGTAAAATTCTTGTTATACTATGATGTAGATGAAAGCGATGAAATCAATAATCAAAAGAAAGCATACATGGAAAGAGTCGGAGCTGAATGTGTAGCTGAAGATATTCCGTTCTTCTTAGAAATTTTAAGCTATAACTACAAAGACGCTGACAACAGTACAGCAGAATTTGCAAAATTAAAACCAAGAAAAGTTATTGAAGCAATGAAAGAGTTCTCTAACCCAAGATATAACGTAGATGTATTGAAAGTAGAAGTTCCTGTAAATATGAAATATGTTGAAGGATTTGCTGATGGAGAAGTTGTTTATACTAAAGAAGAAGCAGCAAGCTATTTCAAACAACAAGATGAAGCAACAAACTTGCCATATATTTATTTAAGTGCTGGAGTTAGTGCTAAATTATTCCAAGATACATTAAAATTTGCTCATGATTCAGGAGCTAAATTCAATGGAGTATTATGTGGAAGAGCAACTTGGGCAAATGGAGTAGAAGTATTTGCAAAAGATGGAGAAGAAGCAGCAGTAAACTGGTTAAATACAGTTGGAAGAAAAAATATTGAAGAATTAAATGAAGTAGTTGCAAAAACTGCTACATCTTGGAAAGAAAAATAGGATTAAAAACCAAAAAAGTACAGAAAGAAGGGAATAGAAATGACAAAAGAAGATGTAACAATGGTTGGATTTGAAATAGTAGCTTATGCGGGAGATGCAAGATCTAAATTGATGATTGCATTAAATAAAGCACAAAATGGAGAGTTTGAAGAAGCTGAAAATTTAGTAAAAGAAGCTGAGGAATGTTTAGTTGGTGCTCATAATTCACAAACAGATATTTTAGGTAAAGAAGCAGCTGGAGAAGATTTGGAAATGAGTTTTATTATGATTCATGGACAAGATCATTTAATGACAACAATATTATTGAAAGAATTAATGAAACATTTAATAGAATTATATAAAAGAGGAGCAAAGTAATGGAAAAACTAATTGAATTTATAGAAAAAGGAAAACCTTTTTTTGAGAAATTATCTCGGAATATATATTTAAGAGCAATTCGTGATGGTTTTATAGCTGGTATGCCAGTTATATTATTCTCTAGTATTTTCATCTTAATTGCTTATGTTCCAAATGCTTTTGGATTTTTTTGGCCAAAAAGTATAGAAGCTTTGTTAATGAAACCATATAGTTATTCTATGGGAATCTTAGCATTTTTAGTAGCTGGAACAACAGCTAAATCATTAACAGATTCTGTGAATCGTTCTATGCCGGCAACTAATCAAGTTAATTATATTTCTACACTTTTAGCTTCAATGGTTGGTTTGTTATTGTTAGCAGCAGACCCTACTAAAGATGGATTTGCAACTGGATTTTTGGGGACAAAAGGACTTTTAACTGCATTTTTAGCATCATTTATAACTGTAACAATTTATAAATTTTGTATAAAAAATGAAGTAACTATTAAAATGCCTTCAGAAGTTCCACCTAACATTTCACAAGTTTTTAAAGATGTAATACCGTTTACTTTATCAGTTGTATCACTTTATATTCTTGATATTCTTGTACGTCATTTTATTGGTACAGGAGTTGCAGAAGCAGTAGGTAAACTTTTTGGACCGTTATTCTCGGCAGCTGATGGATATTTAGGAATTACTATTATATTTGGGGCCTTTGCATTCTTCTGGTTTGTTGGAATTCATGGACCTTCAATTGTAGAACCTGCTATTGCAGTTGTCACTTATGCTAATATAGATGCAAATTTGAATCTTATGAGAGCTGGACAGCATGCAGATAAAATTTTAACTTCAGGGACACAAATGTTTATAGTTACGATGGGAGGAACTGGAGCTACTTTGATTGTGCCGTTTATGTTTATGTGGATTTGTAAGTCTAAGAGAAATAAAGCTATTGGACGTGCTTCTGTTGTACCGACATTCTTTGGTGTAAATGAGCCAATTTTATTTGGTGCTCCAATTGTATTAAATCCAGTATTCTTTATACCATTTATCTTTGCACCAATAGTAAATGTCTGGATTTTTAAAGTATTTATAGATGTGCTTAAAATGAATAGTTTTACTGCTAATCTTCCATGGACAACTCCAGGACCATTAGGAATAATATTAGGAACAAATCTTCAAGTATTATCATTCATTTTAGCGGCACTTTTAATTGTTGTAGACTTTATTATTTATTATCCATTTATAAAAGTATATGATAAACAAATTCTTGAAGAAGAACGTTTAGGAACTACAAATAACGAATTAAAAGAAAAAGTTGCTGCAAACTTCAACACTGAAAAAGCAAATAATATTCTTGAAAAGGCTGGTGTTGAAAAAACTGCTGCTGTTAAAAATAATATAACAAAAGAAACAAATGTACTTGTATTATGTGCTGGTGGAGGAACAAGTGGACTTTTGGCTAATGCTTTAAATAAGGCAGCAAAAGAATTTGATGTTCCTGTTAAAGCTGCAGCAGGTGGATATGGTGCACATCGTGAAATACTTCCTGAATTTGATTTGGTTATTCTTGCACCGCAAGTTGCATCAAATTTTGAAGATATGAAGGCAGAGACTGATAAGCTAGGAATTAAATTAGCTAAAACCGAAGGAGCTCAATACATTAAATTGACTCGTGATGGTAAGGGTGCATTAGATTTTGTGCAAGCACAATTTCAAGATTAATTAATATATTTTAATACTAAGTAATAGTTTTATATAATTATGGAGGTTTAATTATGTCAAAAAAATTACCAGAAGATTTCATTTTTGGTGGAGCGACAGCAGCATATCAAGCTGAAGGTGCAACAAAAACAGATGGTAAAGGTCGTGTTGCCTGGGATACTTTTTTGGAAGAAAATTATTGGTATACAGCTGAGCCAGCAAGTGATTTTTACAATCAATATCCAGTAGATTTGAAACTTTGTGAAGAATTTGGTATAAATGGAATAAGAATTTCAATTGCATGGTCTAGAGTTTTTCCAAATGGATATGGAGAAGTGAATCCTAAAGGAGTGGAGTTTTACCACAAATTATTTGCTGAATGTAAAAAAAGAAAGGTTGAGCCTTTTGTAACGCTTCATCATTTTGATACGCCAGAAGTTTTACATTCAAATGGAGACTTTTTAAATCGTGAAAATATAGAACATTTTGTAGATTATGCTAAATTCTGTTTTGAAGAATTTACTGAAGTAAATTATTGGACAACATTTAATGAAATAGGTCCTATTGGAGATGGACAATACCTTGTTGGAAAATTTCCTCCAGGAATAAAATATGATTTTGAAAAATTATTTCAATCACATCACAATATGGTATTAGCACATGCAAAAGCAGTAAACTTATTTAAGAAAAATGGTTATCATGGAGAAATAGGAATGGTTTGTGCATTGCCAACAAAATATCCTTATGATCCAAATAATCCTGAAGATGTAAGAGCAGCTGAGCTAGATGATATTATCCATAATAAATTCATTTTGGATGCTACTTTTAAAGGTGAGTATTCAAAAGACACAATGGAAGGTGTAAATCATATTTTAGAAGTTAATGGCGGAAAATTAGATTTAAGAGAAGAAGATTTTGAAGAATTGAAAGCTGCAAAAGACTTAAATGATTTTCTTGGAATAAATTATTATATGAGTGACTGGATGGCTGAATATGATGGTGAAACTGAAATTATTCATAATGCTACTGGAAATAAAGGAAGTTCTAAATATCAAATAAAAGGTGTAGGACAAAGAAAAGCTAATGAAAGTATTCCAAGAACTGACTGGGATTGGATAATTTATCCAAAAGGGCTTTATGATCAAATTTCAAGAGTTAAAAGAGATTATCCAAACTATAAAAAAATCTATATTACTGAAAATGGTTTAGGATATAAAGATGTTTTTGAAGACAATACAGTATATGACGATGCAAGAATAGATTACATAAGACAACATTTGGAAGTAATTTCAGATGCGATAAAAGATGGAGCTGATGTAAAAGGATATTTCCTATGGTCGTTAATGGATGTATTTTCTTGGTCAAATGGATATGAAAAACGTTATGGATTATTCTATGTTGATTTTGAAACACAAAAACGTTATCCTAAGAAGAGTGCATATTGGTATAAAAAAGTTGCAGAAACAAAAGAAGTTGAATAAGAAAATTGGGGATAGTTTTGATTATCCCCATTTGTAGTAAAAATTTTTAATTAAATAAATGATTTCTTACTTTTTTTATTATACAATATAATATATTTATTATAAGTTTATCTCTATTTTAATTTTTAAAAAGTTATTATTTTCGATGTGTTTCTATTTAGGTATGTTGATAAAATAAAGTATTATAAAAATTTTTAAATTAATAGGGAGGAGGACAAAATGGCTACAATTAGAGAAGTTGCAAAAAAAGCGGGAGTTTCAATAACAACAGTTTCCAGAATATTAAATAATGACGATAGTTTTAATGTAAGTAAAATTACAAAAGAAAAAGTTTTGGAAGCAGTAAAACAACTAAATTATGAAAGAAAGAAAAATAAAAATAAAATATCCCAGTCAAATATTTCAATAATAAAGTGTTTTGATGAAAAAATTGAAAACGAAGATCCCTATTTTGTTTCTTTAAAAATAAATTTAGAGAATATGTTAAAAAAAATTTTTTCAAAAGTAAAAATTCTTAATTTAGATGAAATTGAAAGATTAATGAAACACAACGAGATATCAACTTTTTCTTTTGCGGATGCAATTATTTTTATAGGTGAAATAAGTAAAAAAAAATTAAAATTTTTTAAAAAATTAAATAAGAATATTATTTGTGTAGATATGTACGATACAGATAATATCATAGATTATGTTAAATTTGATACAAGAAATTCTGTTGAAATGGTTTTAGATTATATTTTTAAATTAAATCATAAAAAAATAGGATTACTAGTTGGAAGAAATAAAGTGGTAAAAAACTTAGTAGATTTTCGTGAGAAATATTTTAAGGAAATAATGATAAGAAATGGATTGTACAGAGAGGAATATTTGAAAGTTGGAGATTTTTCGATGGAAAGTGGCTATATTATGATGAAAGAAATTTTAAAATTGGAAGACAGACCGACAGCAGTTTTCTGTGGAAACGATTCAATTGCAATGGGAGCATATAAAGCAATTAGAGAAAATAAGTTAAAAATTCCAGAAGATATATCAATAATAGGATTTAACGATTTAAAATTATCGCAATATTTTATTCCGCCTTTAACAACCATAAAAATTGACACAAAATTAATTGCTCAAGAAACAGTAAATTCTTTAGTTGAATTACTAGAAGGAAAAAGAAATTATCATAAAAAAGTTTTTCTGCCTATTGAGTTAATTGAAAGACAAAGTTGTCAAAAAATATAAGTTGTAACGTAAAAATTTTTCCCCCATCCAAAAAATAAAAATAATTAGGTAATCAGATTTTTGTCAGGTTACCTTTTTTATTTATAAAGAAATTAGAGTTATATTTTTTATAAACAATCTTTATTTTATTTCTTCATTTAAAGAAAAGATTTATTATAAATTTCTTTAGCAAGAGGGTCTTGATCCTTTTATAGTGAAACTCATACAAAACCGACCTAAAAATATGGTATAATAACTTTATGGCATATGAAAAAGATTATAGGAAAAGAATTTTAAATTTTTATTACGAAAATGGAAAAACAAAAACATTATTTCAGTTCAACATAAGTTCCAGCACATTGTACGGATGGATAAAACTTAAGAATGAAACAGGAGATCTTTCATCAAGAACACGGAAAAGAAAATTTAAGGTGCTTGATTCTGAAAAACTTGATGAATATATGAAAAATCCAAAGAATGCAGATAAATACATCCGTGAAATAGCAAAGGATTTTGGCTGTGGAAAGGAGACAGTGAGGGCAGCACTGAAAAAATTAGGATACACAAGAAAAAAAAACAGACAAAATACAGGGAGCAGGACGAGAAAAAAGTAAATAGATATTTAAAAAAATTATCAGAAGCAGGTTCAGACAGAGAAATAATCTATATTGATGAAACAGGCTTTGACGAATATTACTACCGTGAATACGGCTGGAGTAAGAGGAGAATATCTATTGAAGGGAAGAAAAGAGGATTAAGATATTCAAGAATAAATCTGGTTGCTGGAAAAATAGGGAATGCCCTGATAGGAAGTATGATATACAAGGAAACAATGAAAAGTGAATTTTTTGAAGAATGGTTCAGAGAAATACTTTTAAGAGATATTGAAAAATTAGAAAAGAGAGTTCTAATAGTGATGGATAATGCGAGATTTCATAGAAAGAATATATTAGAAAAGATAATTAAGGGAACGGGGCATTGTCGATTATTTCTTCCGCCGTATTCATCGGATTTAAATCCAATAGAAAAATTATGGGCTAATATGAAGAAAAAATTAAAAGACATAGCCCATAATTTTAATACACTAGAAGAAGCAGTTACTTCTGTTTTATTTAATAAATTAGTCCAGTTTTAAATAGGTTTTACTATATATTTAGTTTTCTATAAAATGTGAATTTATAAAAATCAAATAAATTTAGATTTGAATAATTATAAAATTATATTAATTATATTGACTTTTTTAAAATTTATAGTATAATGAATATCGAAAAAAAAATAACAAATTATTAATAATTTTATAAACTGGAGGAAATCTATGAAAAAGAAATACCTAATTACTAAATTAGTAATTATCCTGATATTGTCCTTAGTTATATCTTGTCAGAATAAAAATGCTGAATTAGAGAAAAAAATTGAAAAATTAGAAAAGGAAAATGCTGAAATATTACAAAAACAGCAGAATATTCAGACAAGTACTGTTCAAGCAAATCCTGAAAACACAGAAACAAAAAAAATTGAGAAAACTTCACAACCAAAAATATCAAACTATGAAAATAAAGTAAGAAGCAGAATTGCTAGTTACGAGGCTGCAAGAGACAAAGTAAGCGATGAATATGGATGGAGTCCAGAAGAAACAAATGCAAATGGACGTCTTAATGAAAAATTGGATGATGAACTTACAAAAGTTTACAATTTAATTATGGCAAGATTATCTGAAAGTGAGAAAATAGAGTTCAGAAATAAACAACGACAATGGTTAAAAATTAGAACAAAGAAAGTTGAAAATTCAAATAACGGCGAAGATGGAAATCCTGGAATGGGAGGAAGAGCTGGAGCAAATGTTGAAATAATGACTTATCAAGAATTTACAAAAGACAGATTAATTGAATTTGCAAAAATATATGACAATATGAATTAGTAATTTTATAAAAGAAAGGAAAAAATAAAAATGAAAAACAAAATTTTAATATTAGGAATACTGGCTCTGATATCAGAAATGTAAGTACTGGATGGGCAAAACATAGAGATAGAATTATAAATGGTCTAAAATATTCCATAGAAAACAACAATGCTCAGAATTATAGCAGTTATCAAAACAATTATTATGATAACGATTATAACGATGACTATGATGACGATGATAGTGATTATGATTATGATGACTATTATTATTATGATGACTATTATTATTATTATTATTAAAATTTATAAGATTAAATAAATCAATTATGGTAAACGAATTCAAGATACAGGTAAGGTACATTTTCACATATTGTGCATCATTTTATACCTATATTGATTTTTATTTCAGAAGTTAAAATTTTAAATTAAAATAAATAAAATTTAGAAAGGAGAATGAAAAAATGAAAAAGATTTTTTTTAGTTTATTTTTATTATTTGTCAGTATTAGTTTTTCAAATTTTACTAGTAAAGGTGGTTCAATGTATTGTTTAAAAATAGGAAAAATTACAGAACTTAATGCAGGAGATCATTCTTTTAAAGCTGGATTATGTAGAATTACTACAACTTCTAATGAAAAAGTTGTTAAAAATGTAACAGTTATACAAAAAGGTGGATATATTGCGGATGGAAATGTTGATTTTGATGATAGATTAGTTTATGGAATAGCCTATAATTATTTAAAATATAATTCTAAATCCAATAAATTATTCGCATACGTTTTTGATCCATACAATCCTAATATAAAAGTAATAACTAATAATTTCTTAGCACCTGCAGAAAATATTGAAGACTACACCGACATCCTGTCATATAGATTTAATTACAATACTTTTGTATCGGATTATAATAGTGTTTATTAAAAAATTTATTTCTTAAATTAAATAGAAAAATGTTATAAATCAGTTGCTTATAGTGTTTAAAATTAATATGGAGGTTTTTATATGAAAAAATTTATTTTTTTTGCATTATTTTTATATGCGATACCATTATTTTGCATAGTTAAACAAAAAGATCTAGACTATTTTAATAATGCGATTGAAAAAAGGCAAGACATACTTAATTTAATTGCAGATGAATACGAAGGAAATAAAATATGTGAATATATTGTAAGGAGTGTTGTAATTAATTATGTATCTGAAAAATTAGAAAAATATATGGAAAAAAATCAATTAGAAAATGAAGCAACATTTTATAATCTATTTAATCTATTTGAGAAATACAATACTGAGATATATGAACAAGCAATGGAATTTATGTCAATTCATGATGAAAAAGGATATGAAAAATATGGAGCAAATAGCTATTTGTTAAAACAATATTTTGATAAAAACTGTTATCAACCATCTGACAATTTATTAAGAAAAATAGAAAATTTAACAAACTAGAAATACAGGAGTTGAAAATGAAAAAAACTATACTATTACTATTTTTAATTGGATTTATTGCTTTTTCAGATGATTGGGCAGAAATATCCAAAAATATTAATTTTGGAAAAGGTAAATACTGTGAGTCAATAGCACAGGCATTCTATTATGAAAATCATTTAGAAGTCAATTTTTATGGATATGAACAAGTAGACTTTACTTATTTATTTCTAAAAAAAATGGATAATGTATTAGAAACTGAAAATGAAAGTAAACATTATAAAGGATTTAAGAGTCTTGATGAAGATCCTTATTTTTCAGTAACAGTAGGGACTCCTTCAGTAACTTATTATAAAAATTATTGTAGACTTTTTTCAGAAAATGAAGTTTATCAAATTGACACAGAGTATTCTTCTGAATTTTTATCTAGTTTAATGGAATCCATAAAAAAAGGAGCTTTTTAAATAATCAAATTATAAAAAATAAAAAGAAAGAGGCAAAAAAATGAAAAAAATATTTTTAATAATAATAGGAATTATGTTATCAGTTAACATTAATAATTTTGCAGCAACTAAAAAAAGAACATCAGGTAAGGCACAACAAACTCCACAAAGTGTAGCAATAAATTTTATAAATGGATTTTTTAAAGCATTTGTATCAGAATCAACAGATATAAATCAATGGATGTACAACAACACTTCAGTAACTCAAAGATATAAAAATGAATACCGAAAGAAAATACTTATAGGAGATCGAATAGCGACAACTTGTCCTGGTGATATATGTTCAGGTTATCCTATTATAGGTGAAGGCGGGGATATTTATACAGGTAAATTTAAAGTTGTTAGTTATAATTCAGTAAATGGTTATGTCACAGTAAAACCAATATCCTTAAATACTGAATATGATACATATCAGATAAAGGTTATTAAAACAAATGGAAAATGGATGGTTGATGATGTTATAAGTCGGTACGAAGAAGGATTATTTGATTAATCAAAAAATTAAACTTTTTCAAGTGCAGGGGAGGAATTTTTTCATCCCCCTGTTTTGTATTAAAATTTATTTCATTTTTCTTAATAAATCTAATGTTTTCTGCGGTACAGAGTCATTCCCTTTCATTGCCACCACTGTTGGCGGGAAGTTTTTCGGAAGTGCCAAATCTTCAATTCTATTTTCCATATTTAGTGTTATCTCATTTTCTTTTCCTGCGGATATTTTATTTTTTGTGTCAGGGTCTATTATTATTAGTGAAGCTAATACCAGTAAATTTACATATTCGCTAGCTTCTAAGATTTTATCAGCACTTGTTATGTCTCCTGCTCCAATTATAGTGAAACTTATACAAAACCGACCTAAAAATATGGTATAATAACTTTATGGCATATGAAAAAGATTATAGGAAAAGAATTTTAAATTTTTATTACGAAAATGGAAAAACAAAAACATTATTTCAGTTCAACATAAGTTCCAGCACATTGTACGGATGGATAAAACTTAAGAATGAAACAGGAGATCTTTCATCAAGAACACGGAAAAGAAAATTTAAGGTGCTTGATTCTGAAAAACTTGATGAATATATGAAAAATCCAAAGAATGCAGATAAATACATCCGTGAAATAGCAAAGGATTTTGGCTGTGGAAAGGAGACAGTGAGAGCAGCACTGAAAAAATTAGAATACACAAGAAAAAAAATAGACAAAATACAGGGAGCAGGACGAGAAAAAAGTAAATATATATTTAAAAAAATTATCAGAAGCAGGTTCAGGCAGAGAAACAATCTATATTGATGAAACAGGCTTTGACGAATATTACTACCGTGAATACGGCTGGAGTAAGAGGGGAATATCTATTGAAGGGAAGAAAAGAGGATTAAGATATTCAAGAATAAATCTGGTTGCTGGAAAAATAGGGAATGCACTGATAGGAAGCATGATATACAGGGAAACAATGGAAAGTGAATTTTTTGAAGAGTGGTTCAGGGAAATATTTTTAAGAGATATTGAAAAATTAGGGAAGAAAGTTCTAATAGTGATGGATAATGCGAGATTTCATAGAAAGAATATATTAGAAAAGATAATTAAGGGAACGGGGCATTGTCGATTATTTCTTCCGCCGTATTCATCGGATTTAAATCCAATAGAAAAATTATGAGCTAATATGAAGAAAAAATTAAAAGACATAGCCCATAATTTTAATACACTAGAAGAAGCAGTTACTTCTGTTTTATTTAATAAATTAGTTCAGTTTTAAATAGGTTTTACTATATTAAAAGAATTTTATTCTTTAAATAAATCAGATGTTAAAATTTTCTGTTTAGTTATAATGAAAAACCTCCAAATATTATATAGTTATTTCACCATATATTACTTAGAGGTTTACAAAAAAAATTTTTACATATTTAGATCTTAAATAAAATATTTTTAACTAAAATTTTAGTCTTTCTTTATAACAGGTTTTAATGCTCCTAAAGCAAAGGCTGAAACAATACTTCCAATAATAACTGCTAATAAGTATAAGAAGAAATTGTTACTCAATGCCATTACTAGGATTCCACCGTGTGGAGCAGGAATTTTTATGTTGAATAAACCTGTCAATGCTCCTGCAGTTGCTGAACCTATGACACTTGCTGGAATAACTCTTGTTGGATCTGCTGCCGCATAAGGAATTGCACCTTCTGTGATGAATGAGAATCCCATAATGTAATTTGTAAGTCCAGCCTCTCTTTCTTGTTCTGTAAATTTATTTTTAAAGATTGTTGATGCTAATGCGATTGCAATTGGAGGAACCATTCCACCTGCCATAACTGCTGCCATTGGTAAACTTCCGCCAGATGTCATTGTAGCTGCCAATGTTCCAGAACCAAATACATAAGCTGCCTTATTTACAGGCCCTCCCATATCAATAGCCATCATTCCACCAAGAACTGCACCTAATAGAACAGCACTTGAACCAGACATTCCATTTAACCAAGCATTTAAACCATTGTTAATTATTGCTGCAAATGGATTTATAACAAGTACCATTGCTACACCTGTGATTAATACTGATAAAACAGGATATAATAATATCATTTTCAATCCGCTTAAAGATCTTGGCATACCTGATAATGCTTTTACTAAACCTTGTACAACATATCCAGCTAAAAATCCACCAAGCAACGCACCAATAAATCCAGAACCACCAGCTGTTGCAATAGCTCCTGCAACTAGTCCTGCTGCTAATGCCGCTCTTTCACTAATACTGTAAGCAATATATCCAGCTAATACTGGAACAAACAATCCAAATGCCTGTCCGCCAATATCTTTTAACATTTTAGCTAGCGGTGCTTTAGAACCATATTCTGCTCCAGCTCCACCATTACCAGATAATGTATCAACTAAAAATGCTAGTGCTATCAAAATTCCTCCACTTATTACTAACGGAAGCATATATGAAACTCCACTTAATAAGTGTTTGTAAAGCCCTTTTTTCTCAGATGAAGATGATTCAGAAGAATCTGCAGTTTTTGAACCGCTTGCATGGAAAATAGGAGCTTTTCCATCTAAAACTTGTTGGATTAATGCTTTTGCGTTGTTAATTCCTTCTTTTGCTTCTACTTGGATTAATGGCTTTCCATCAAATCTGTCAACTTCGATATTTCTGTTAATTGCCAAAATTACACCAGTTGCTTTTTTAATATCTCCATCAGTTAAAACATTTTTTCTACCGTCTGCACCGTTTGTTTCAACTTTTATGTTTATTCCCATTTCATCAGCTGCTTTTTTTAGTGCTTCTGCTGCCATATAAGTATGGGCAATTCCTGTTGGACAAGCTGTTGCTGCGATTATGTAAGGAGCATTTTCGTCAGACGGAGCTTGTGCGGTTATAGCCTCTTTCTTTTCCTCTTCTGTAAATTTTTCTGCTTCAGCCTTATTAATGATTTCCAGTACTTCATCAGCTGTCTTTGCATTTTCAAGAGCTTCCTTGAAATCATCATCCAATAATAATTGTGATAATCTTGCAAGTGTTTCAATATGAGTGTTATTTGCACCATCTGGAGCGGCAATCATAAAGAACAATGTTGCAGGTTCTCCGTCTAATGAATCATAGTCAATTCCTTCTGGTTTTCTACCCATTGCGAGTGCAGGTTTTTTTACATATTTTGTCTTAGCATGTGGAATTGCGATTCCTTCACCAATTCCAGTTGAGCTTTGAGCTTCTCTAGCCATCAATGCCTCTACATATCCGTCATAATCATTCAGAACACCTGTTTTTTCGTGCAATCTGGCAAGTTCTTTAATTATGTCAACTTTAGTTGTAGATTTTACATCTAGACTAATTCTATCTTTGATTAGTAAGTCAGATATTTTCATTTTTACACCATCCTTATTTATTATTTTTTTATTTTATTCTTTTAAAGTAAATAATTCTTATTTTTAGCCATAGTAAAGCAACTTTAAAATTCAATACAAAAATCATCACTATTTTACTTCAATATATTAAGTTTACTTATCTTTTAAAAAGTTTCCTTTGAAATTTCAATTTCATCATATAATTTATCTACTAAATCCTTTTCTGCAAGCCCATAAGAATAAGCTGTAGCACTTCCTGAAGCGACTGCTAATCTAAATGAATCTTCTGGAGAAAGCCCCTTTACAAATCCTGCAGTAAACCCTGCAACCATAGAATCTCCAGCACCAATTGAGTTAATTAATTGCCCTTTTGGAACAGATGCTTCCAGCACAAAGTCCTTGTTTACAAGCAATGCACCTTCGCCACCTCTAGATAAAATGACATTTTTAACTCCTCTGTCTAAAAAGAATTTACATTTTTCTACGATTTCAGCCTTTGTTTCCAATTTTTCGTTAAACATTTCTCTTAGTTCATGAATATTCGGCTTAACAAAAAGATTATTGTGAATATTGTCTTGCAGTAAATTTCCTCTTGTATCAAGCACAATTTCCACATTTGCTTTTACATTTTCAGATAATTGCTTATAAATTTTGCTGCTGATTGAAGATGGGATGCTTCCAGATAAAACAAGTATATCTCCATCTTTTAAATCAGAAATTTTGTTAGTTAGTTCCTGCAATTTTTCCTTTGTAATTTCTGGTGAAACTCCGGTAAGTTCAGTTTCCTTGTCATTCCCATTAACCTTTACATTAATTCTAGTGTTTCCTTCAAGTTCCACAAATTCAGATTTAATGTTATCCTTTTTCAAATCTCTGACAATAAAATCTCCAACAAATCCAGCAACAAATCCAATCGCTATAGATTCCACATCCAGATTTTTCAATACTTTAGAAACATTAATCCCTTTTCCGCCAGCTCTATAATTTACTTTGTGAGCAAGATTCAAATGTTCTGCCCGCAAATCATCCTTTAGATACATATCATAATCCAACGCTGGATTTAATGTCAATGTGTAAATCATCTTTTTCTCCTCCTAAATTTAAATATATTTTAAAACTATTTTTCAAACCATTTAATAGATATGTTTTAAAATTTGATTTTTTTTATTTTAGCAAAGGTTCCAGATTTTTTGCTTCATAATATCTGTTTTATTATAATTCTAATATAATTTCAAAACAAGTCTAATATGGTTTTACTACATTATTTGCCACTATATATTTATAACATTTGAAAATTAAAAAGTCAAATAATTTACGCTATTAAATTTATTTTCTCATTTTTCTTTAATGTTAATATATTATAATTAAATTAAATCAAGTCAAGATTCAAATCAAATTATAATGGGAGTGGTCTATATGAAAAGTAAAATAAAAAAGATATTTATTTATGCCTTGCTTTTATCCCTAATAAGCTGTGGAAGTAGTGGTGGAAATGGCAGTACAGGAAAAACACCAACACCAGCCCCAAAGCCAAAACCAGCAGATCCAAAACCAAAAGGACCAAGTGCCTCAGATGTTTATTATAACGGTGAAATTGTGATCCGAATTGGAGGATATTCATCACAATATCCAAATGGTATAATACTTACAACGGCAACAAGTGATATAGTTAAAATTCCAAATATAGCTGGAACACTAATAAAAAAACAAGATTACCAGACATCTTCAGGGATTCCAATGAATGGAAAGATATTTTTGCACAGTACAGGAACTACACAGCAAGTTACAGATTTTAGTTCAGATTTAACTGCTTCAAATAGTTATCGAGCAGCAATTGGCGGAGATTTAATGGACGAGTATATTGCAAGAGTAAATTCAGTTTCAGGTGGAGATAATTTATATATTTGGCCAGCAGGGAACATCAAAGGAAATAAAAATCCGTCACTTGAAGGAGGACTTCCTTATTTTGAAAAAACTTTGGAAAAATCTTGGGTAAATGTAGTTGCACTTGTGAATAAATCTGGAACTGCAGGATTGGAATGGAAGGATTTAGAGCCATTGTCAAATGCAGGGGTAGCTAGTAAATGGACTATAACTGCGGTAAGTGAAGATGGAACATCAGCAAAAGCAGCGGAAAATGTTGCAAAAGCGGTAGATCAGGTACGTGAAAAATTTCCTGGAATGAAAATGGATATGATTAGAGACATAATTCTTTCAACAGCTACTGATATCGGAGCAGCAGGAGTGGATAATGTATTTGGATATGGACTTTTAGATGCTACTACTGCTTTAAATGGACCAAGAAACTTGAATTACAGGTTAAGCAAGTTTCATGTTCCAGATACAAAAACTTGGATTTTTAGAAATAATATTTATGGTGCGTATACAGATTTAGAAAAAAATGGAAAAGGGACATTAATTTTAGAAGGAAAAAATTCTTTTTATAAAATAAAAGTAGATGGTGGAACACTAGTTTTGAAAGGAGACAATACTTCTGAATATGAAACAATAATAAAAGATGGAATACTCGATGTTAAGAAAAAATTTACTCCCGAAAATATTGAAATAGAAACAAATGGAACATTGATTACAAATCCTGAAACTGTGATAGGAGAAATTTCTAAAAATTATTATACGGAGGAGATAACTGTTAATAAGGCAGTTGATGTTGTAAATAAAGGAACATTAAAGAATATTGGAACAGGAGCGATTATAACTGGAAATTATACAGCGAAATATGGTTCAGTGACAGAAGCAGAAATTGGATCAAAATTAATAGTAAAAGGAACAATAAAAATTGATGGAAGAGAAAGAAATCAAACTTTGGGAAGCACAGTAAAACTTTTGAGTAATGGATACGTTACTGCAACACCAACAACATCGGCAGTTATTGAAGCTGAAAAAGGAATAGAAGGACAATTTGCAAAAGTGGAAACTGATGAATTGATTAATGGAAAAGTGGAAAATAAAGGAAATTCAGTTGAAGCTACAATTAGTAGAAAAAATGTGGAAGATTATGTAAATGGCTTGAAAAATAGCGATGAAATGCAGAAAAATACTGCTAAAAATTTAGAGGTTTCTTTTAAAGAATTAGATAAAAAAATAGCTGAAGGAAATACAAATGTTTCTAATTTTGCTTTAGGTGCGGCAAAACTTCAAAAAAATTCCCTATCTCTGAGTTCAAATATATTAGATAGTTTATCAGGACAAATTTATGCTTCAGCTCAAGCTTTAACATTTCAACAATCGCAAACAATAAATAAGGATTTATCAAATAGACTTGTAATGCTCGGAACGCTTGATAATACTAGTGATAAATTTGGATTATGGATTTCTTCCATTGGAGCTAATGGGAAATTAAAACAAAATGGGTATGCTGAAGGAAAAACTAAAGTTTATGGAGGACAGGTTGGAATTGATAAGCAATTTGGAGAAAATTTGATTTTAGGAACGGCTTTAGCTTATTCAAAAGGAAATGTGAAATTTGATAGACATGGTGGAAAGTCAGATGCAGATAATTTTGGAATTTCATTGTATGGAAGAGTTGGAAATAAAGATAATCCGATGTATTTGCAAGGAAGAGTTGGACTTGGATTTGTAAATAGTGAAGTTAAAAGGGATATTATTTTATCTGAAAATGATATTTCACGAGGAAAAATTGAGCATAATGATAAAGTAATTTCAGGATATTTAGAAACAGGGTATGATGTGAAAAAAGGTGATTTTGTATTGACACCATTTGCTGGAATCTCGCACGATACAGTTCAAAGAGGAGCATTTCATGAGGAAAATAGCCAATTTGGATTAAAGGCGGATAAAAAGACTTACAAGCAAACAAGTGGACTTGCTGGAGTTAGAGTTAGTCAGAAATTTAATTTTGAAAATGGTTCAAAAACTACATTACAAGGATACATAACACATCAAAGGGCATTTAATAATGAAAATTTGAATTTTAAAGCATCGTATTCAGGACTACCAGATGCAAAATTTAAAGTAAAGGGAATAGGGCTTTCAAAGAGTCAAACATGGGTAGGAGCTGGAGTTTTAAATGAAGTTAGTTCAAAATTTGCCTGGTATTTGAATTATGATGAAAAAATTGATAAAAAGGCTAAAAATAATGTGTTTACAGCTGGTGTGAGAGTTAATTTTTGATAGACTTTTTTGAATAATAAATTTATAGATTTTTTATGAATTTTAAATTATATATTTGATCATTTTTCATTAATAAGATATTTTTTAAATAAAAGTTTGGTTTAAAAATTAAAAATAAGTTTTAGGAGATGATTTTTATGAAAAAGAAAAAAGTTTTAATATTAATTCTATTGGCATTTATGATGGTAACACCAGTAATAAAAGCAGATTTTTGGTCAAAATTAAGAGATGCTTTTATAGGTGGCGATAATTATTCAAGTTCGAGTTCAAGCTCAAGTGATAAAAATATTGTAGATGGTAAAATTTATAATCCAAAGGATAATAGAGAATATAGACTAGTTGAAAAAATGAAAGATGAAAGAGAAAATTCCCAAAGTGACTATAGAAAATTTGAAAATTCATCAAGTAAAACTTTTTATTATGAATGTACAATAAATTCAAAAGATTTTTTATCAATAATAGGATTTAGGACTTTTTATGGATATGCTGATTTTCCTGTATATGAAATTAGTTCAGGAGTGGAAAAGTGTTATGAAAAGAAGGAAAATGAATATAAAAAGGAAGTTTCTAAAAGGAAAATTTATATAGATGGTAAATTGGCAAAACATATTTTAAAAAATGAAATTAATGTTCAAAAAATAGCAGTTTATGATGCAAAATTAAATGACAGAGGCTATCCTTTGTTTAGTTCAAAAAATCCGAGAGTTTTGATAAATGATAAATTAGTATCTTATTAAAATGATAAAAATTAAAAAGTAAAAAATAAGAAAAAATGTAACTAACAATTTAAGTTAATTACATTTTTTTATTTACATAGATGACTTAAAATCATTAAATATACTTGAACACATCTAAAATTAAACTGATAAAAATTATATAAATTTAGAATTTGAGTAAAATAATTATAGTTTTTGAGATCAGTTTTAAGTAAGTTTTACTATAATTTTAAATTGATTAATGTTTATGTCCACAACCACAAGAATGTGAATGCATATCAATTACCATACGTCCTTGAATTGTTCCTTCTTCCATTTCCTTAAAGATTTCAGGGGCTTCTTCGATATTTCTAGTTTGAACTACTGGCACAACTAATCCTTCTGCTCCAAATTGGAATGCTTCTCTCAAGTCTTCTCTTGTTCCAACAAGCGATCCGATTACTTCAATTCCGTCCAATACAGTTTTCACGATTGGCAAGTCCATAGTTTCTGATGGAAGTCCAACTGCAACAACTTTTCCTGCAGCTCTTACCGAATCAACAGCTTGGTTAAATGCAACTTTTGATACAGCAGTAACTACAGCAATATGAGCTCCAATTCCGCTTAATTCTTTAATTTTTGCAACCGGATCTTCTTTTTTGCCATTTATAACATAATCTGCTCCAACTTCTTTAGCGAGTGCCAATTTATCATCATTAATATCAACAGCAATTACGTGAGTGTTAAACACTTTTTTAGCATATTGAACTGCTAAGTTTCCCAATCCTCCTGCACCGTAAATTACTACCCATTGTCCTGGTTGAGGTTTTCCAACTTTTATCGCTTTATAAGTTGTAACTCCTGCACAAGTGATACTGCTGGCTTGAGCTGGATCCAGTCCTTCAGGTACCTTTACTGCATAATCAGCTGTAACAATACATTGTTCAGCCATTCCGCCATCTGCAGAATATCCAGCATTTATTACATCTCTACATAGTGTTTCCTGTCCATTAATACAGTATTCACATTTTCCACATCCTTCAAAAAACCAAGCGATACTTACTCTATCTCCTGGTTTGAGTGATGTCACACCTTCAGCAACTTCTCTTACAATCCCAATTCCTTCATGCCCTAAAACTCTTCCCGGAACTTTCCCAAAGTCACCATGAGCCACATGCAAATCAGTATGGCAGACACCGCAATATTCCACATCAACTAATGCTTCTCCAGCTTTTAATCCTCTTAATTCTTTTTCTACAACTTCTATTCCTGTTCCTTCTTTATTAACTACTACTGCTTTCCTTTTATTTCCCTTCCTTTTTTATTTATTTTCAATTTTGAAGTTTTTAAATTTAGTTATATGAATATTTAATCATATATATACCTCATAAAATCTAAAAAGTCAAATTTTTTTAATAAAATAATTTATGATATTTAAATGATGTTTAGTATCAGAGATTTATCAAATCTCTCAAAATTTATTGACAATCATTGGTTTGTTTGGTAAAATTTCTGTAGGCATAAGTTTTATTAGTTATTTATCTTAATTTTTGTTTTGATTTTGGATATAATAAAAATAATGGATATAAATATTTGAAATTTATGCTAATTTTAATGTTTTTTGGAGGTGGATGTTTTGAACGAGGAAGTCCCGGAAGAGAGATTTAAAGATTTAAGTAATTTAAAATTTAAAAATTTGTGCAAATATCGATAAAGGGAATATCTTCGTTGCTGTTATTCTCCTGATTTTTATTTGCAGAAAAATTTTAAAAAATTAAAAGTGCAAAGAAGAAAAAAGAAAGGAGATAATAATGGAAAATAACATTATTCAAAAACTTATAGATGAAAAAAAATATTTTGAAATTAGAAAATATCTAAATGACTTAAATATAGTGGAAGTTTCAGAACTATTAAATCAGTTTGAATCTTCTGAATTAATAATGATTTTTCGACTACTTTCTAAAAATAGGGCAGCCGATGTATTTTCATATCTGGACAGTGAACATCAGGAAATGATTATTAAAACCATGACAGATGTGGAAACTAAAAATATATTTGATGAGCTTTATTTTGACGATATTGTCGATATTATTGAAGAAATGCCATCGAATGTGGTAAAAAAAATATTAAAGAATACTGATGCAAAAGATAGACACACAATAAATCTTTTGTTAAAATATCCAGATAATTCAGCTGGAAGTATTATGACAACTGAATATATGGACTTGAAAAAGGATATGACAGCGTCTTCTGCAATTTTTAAAATTAGAGATGTTATGGAAGATATGGCAAATGTCTATACCTGCTATGTGATTGATGAAGGTAGAAGGCTGGAAGGAGTAATTTCCCTAAAGGAGCTTATTACGAGTAAAGATGATGAGCCAATTCAAGATATTATGAATAAAAATGTAATAAGTGTTCATGTAAATGATGATCAGGAAAAGGTTGCGGAAATAATAAAAAAATATAATCTTATCGTACTTCCTGTGACTGATGATGAAAATAGACTTTTAGGAATCATTACGATTGATGATGTAATGGATGTTGTGGAACAGGAAGCGACAGAGGATTTTCATAGAATGGCCGGGATTTCGCCTGTGGAGGAGTCTTATTTAAAAACAAGCGCCTTTACAATGGCAAGACAAAGAATTAGCTGGCTTATCGTGCTTATGATTTCTGCTACATTTACTGGAAGAATTATAAGCAAATATGAAGATGTGCTGCAGTCTGTAGTTATACTTTCTTCATTTATTCCAATGCTGATGGACACTGGAGGAAATGCAGGCGCACAGTCTTCGACAATTGTAGTCCGTGCTTTGGCATTGGGGGAAGTTGATACAAAAGATACTTTTAAAATATTAAAAAAAGAATTTCTTATTTCATTTATAGTAGCTGTTGTTTTAGCGGCAATAAATTTTTTAAGAATTATAACTTTGACAAAAACACCTTTAAATGTTGCAATGACAGTTTCAGTAACTTTAATTTTTGTAGTTATAATTTCTAAAATAATAGGTGCTTTTTTACCAGTTATCGCTAAAACTTTTAAAATGGATCCGGCAATAATGGCAGGGCCTTTAATAACAACGATTTTAGATGCGCTTACTCTTACTATTTACTTTAGATTTGCAACTATGTTTTTAAGTAATGTTATAAAGTAAATATTTTTATAAAATTTAAGAATATAAAAATTGATTGTCTAATCGAAGTTATATGATAACTAATATAAGAAAAATGAGGTGAGAAAAAAGTGAAAAAAATAAAAAGAATAATTGAAGATCTTTTGAAGGAAAAAAAATATTTTGAAATAAAAAAAGAATTAGATAAATTAAATGCAGTTGAAATTTCAGATGTGATAAACTTATTTAAACTGCCAGAGCTTGTAATAATGATTTTTAGACTTTTAAAAAAAGATAAAGCAGCGGATGTATTTTCATATTTGGACAGCGAACATCAGGAAATGATTATTCATGCTTCAACTGATGTTGAAACACGGGAAATATTTGATGAGCTGTATTTTGACGATATTGTCGACATTATCGAGGAAATGCCATCGGATATTGTAAAAAAAATCTTGAAAAATACAGATAGAAAAGATAGACACTTGATAAATCAGCTTCTAAAATATCCAGATAATTCAGCTGGAAGCATTATGACGACTGAATATGTGGATTTTCAGAAAAATATGACAGTTCAAGAGGCGATAGGACAGCTTAAAAAAACTGGAAAAGACAAGGAAAATATTTATACTTGCTATGTTACTGACAAAAACGGGAAATTGGAAGGCGTACTCTCACTAAAGGAATTGATTTCTAAAAAGGACAATACTGTAATTGAAAATATTATGAATACAAATTTTTTAAGTGTAAATACAAATGATGATCAGGAAAAAGTTGCAGATTTATTTAAAAAGTATGATTTTATCGTTATGCCAGTTGTTGACTACGAAAATAGGCTTTTGGGAATAATTACAGTGGATGACGTTCTGGATGTTGTGGATCAGGAAGTTACGGAAGATTTTCATAGAATGGCTGGAATTACTTCGCCTACAGATGATTCCTATTTAAAAACAAGTGTCTTTACGATGGCAAGACAAAGAATCGGGTGGCTTGCAGTTCTTATGATTTCCGACACAATTTCAGGAAATATAATACAAGGTTATGAAAAAGTTCTGGCAAAGTCTATTATTTTAACCGCATTTATTCCAATGCTTATGTCAAGTGGTGGAAACGTTGGTTCACAATCTTCAACGGTGGTAATCCGTTCTCTTGCACTTGGAGAAATTTCTCCAAAAGATGCCTTTAAGGTGATTAAAAAGGAATTTTCAATTGGAATAATGGTATCAGTAGTTTTGGCGCTATTAAATTTTATAAGACTTGTAACACTTGAAAAAACTAATTTTATAATTGCTTTTGTCGTTTCATTGACACTTGTATTTACAGTAATTATTTCAAAGCTGGTTGGAGCATTGCTTCCGCTTGGGGCAAAAATTGTGAAGGCTGATCCAGCGGTTATGGCGACACCTTTGATAACAACGATTTCAGATGCTGTGACGCTTATAATTTATTTTAATTTTGCAACAATGTTTTTAAAACTTTAGTAAATATAAACAAAAGCAGTTTATAAGTAATGTAAATCTAATGAAATACTGGATATATCTATATATATTTTATGGTATAATATAGTAAATTTTTAAGGAGGAAAGTAATCTTATGAAGGTTAAAATATTAATTTTATTAAGTATGCTTCTATTTGTAGTAAGCTGTGGAACTCATCCAGCACAAAAGGAATTTGAGAGACAAATGAAAGTAATACAGTCAGGAAATTTATCAAAATTTGGTAAAGCAGGAGGAGATGTAGCTATTATTTTGGATCAGTTTAGTAAAATGTATGGTGAAGGAATGAAAAAGATAACTTACAAAATTAATAAAGTTGAAGCAAAAGGAGATACAGCTACAATTAACGTTACTATAAAATCTCCAGATTTGAAACCATATATGCCAGAGCTTCAAAGTAGAATGTCTGAAAAACTTTCAAAAGCTATGCCAAAAAATAATGAGGAATTACAAACCCAAATATCAGAACTTGGGAAAAAATTTTTTAATGAAAAATTTAGTAGCAAAGACCTGAAATATACAGAAAAGACTTTAGATGTTAAGTATGTAAAAAATGGAAAAGAATGGGAAATGAGCGATGAAAATGAAGAATTTTTCAAAATCTTAACTTTTGGGCTTATGAACTAGTTTAAATAAAAAAGAAGAAGTTACTTTAACTCAGATAACTTCTTTTTTTTTGAAAACAAAATTTTTAGCAAGGGCAAAAATTTCTTATCAGAAAACAAATCAAATTATTATAAGTTAGTAAATATCGTAAACTCTCTAAGTTCATTTTCTTTAAGTGTATCTGGGTGCTTTTTAAATTGAATTTTTCTAAAAGATTCTGTTATATCAAATTCTGAAAGAAAATATATGTGCAATTCAAATTTTGTCTGTGTGCTGCAAATCCAAATCGTTCCTTTTGATAAATCTGTAAATGCGTAACCGATACTGTTGCTTTTCTTCCATTTGAAAATCTGATTTTTTGGAACTGGAAGTCTTGACATTCTTCGGTTAATTTCCTTGCTAACTATATTTTCACAGGCATTAGTGCCAAAAACTATAGAAGATGAAATTACAAAACAGATACCAATAACAAATATTCCAAGTTTTAAAAGAACTGGTGTTGATATACAGGCTAAAAAAATCAGAAATCTTGCTGTATAAGCTAATTTTATATATTTATAATTTTTTATAATCATTATCCTTTTCTCCTTTGCATTAGATAATATTCCAATTGGTTATCTAGAAATTCCTTTACCATATTTAATTCTTGAGCTTTAGCATTAGCAGTTTGATCCGAATTTCTATCTGGATGCACTTTTTTTATTTCCCTTCTGTATGCTTTTTTTATTACATCCTCATTTATTTCTCCATTTTTATCAATTTTCAAAATATCTAGATATTCTTCAAATTTCTGAATAATTCCTCCATCATTTGTATTTTGATAATCAAAACGTGAATTGCTGTTGTCTTGTTTTTTATTTTGCTGTCTTGAATACTCTTGATATTGCTGCCATTTTTGAGATTGTTCTTTCCAGTACTGCTGTTCTTTGTATTGCTGTTTTTGATATTCTTCTTGAGCTTTTTTTCTTCTTTCATATTCTTGATTTTTTACATTTTCATACCACTTTTCATAATTTTTATAAATTCTTTTGTTTTCTCCTCTTTCATTTAAAAGAATTCCTACAATAAAATTCAAAAATGCTGGGATGAATTTAAAAATTAGAAAAACTGCACAAGCAATTAAAACGTAAATAAGAACACCTAAAAGCCAGCTCCAATTTCCAGCAAAAATAAAAGCAAGAAGAGCAAAAAATACTAAAATTGGCAATATCATGTAAAATCCTATAGCCATTATTGTCAATGAAATTAAACTACATAATTCAGCAATTTCACTTAATACAAACTGTATTAATCTTATTAAGGTTTTCACTATTTTCCTCCTTTTAGAATTTCACATCTATACTAAACCTCTTTTAAAAAATAGAAATTATATTTCATAATGTTTACTAAATAAGGAGTCTTGGCTTCTTGTAAAGAAATTTATAACTATTCTGCTGTTTAAATGGGAAATAGCATTAAATAGTATTTATTTAAAGAGAATTTAAAATTTCTTATTTTCAAATAAAAAATATTTTTGATTTTTAAAAAAATTTAGTATTAAAAAAATTCTTAAATTAATAGTATTTTACTCAATTATAAATTGAATGTCAACCTTTTATATTTTTTATAAATACAGTAAAAAAATGGGGCTATCTTACAAAATAAATAAAATTCCAGAATCATAAATTTTATATATTTTACTATATTTATAGAATCAATAAAAATAGTATCTATTGATCTTTAAAAATATATAATATTTATGTTAGTAAAATTATTTTTAAATTATAAGACAGCTCCATCGTATACTAAATTATAAATTTTTTAGAAAGAAGTCAAGACTTCTTGTTAGTAATTAATTAAAGTAAATACAATAAAATTAATATTTTGTAATTAAATAATCAAATGCTCCAAGTGCTGCTTTTGCCCCTTCTCCCATTGCAATGATTATTTGTTTTTGCTTGATATTTGTAACATCTCCTGCTGCGAAGATTCCTGCTGCGGAAGTTGAGTTGTTTTCAGGATTGATTATAATTTCTCCAATTTTGTTTGTTTCAACTAAATCTTTTACGACTTCACTTCTAGGTGATAATCCCACTTCTACAAACATTCCTTCCACATTTAATATTTTTTCTTCTTCAGTTTCTCGGCTTTTGTAAACGATGTTTTCCACAAATTCATTTCCATTTACTTTAGTAGTTGCAGAATTTAAAATTACTTTTATATTCGATTGTTCAGCCAGTTTTTCCTGTAAAACTTTATCAGCCTTTAATTCAGGCATAAATTCAATTAATGTAACTGATTTTGCAATTCCAGATAAATCAAGAGCCGCTTCAACACCTGAATTTCCGCCACCGATTACAGCAACATCCAGTCCTTTGTAGAAAGGCCCGTCACAAGTTGAGCAGTAATGTACCCCTTTTCCAACATATTCGGCTTCTCCTGGAATATTAAGACTTCTTGGTTTTGCTCCAGTTGCCATAATAACTGTTTTTGTCTTGTAACTTTTTCCATCATCAGTTACCAAAATTTTATCTTTTCCATCTTCCTTTATTTCTTTTACCAAATGTCCTTCTTTAAATGCAATTTCATATTCCTTCAGATGTTTTTCCAAAGTTTGGGCAAATTTAGCTCCAGTTGTCGAAATAGTTCCAATAATATTTTCAATTTCATTTGTATCAAGAACTTGTCCTCCAATTTTCACACCAATCATTGCCACATTAAGACCTTTTCTAGCTGCATAAATTGCCGCTGAAACAGCTGCAGGTCCAGAACCTACTACGGTTACATCGTAAAGTTTATTTTCATCAATTTTTGCCAGTTTTCCTTCATCTAAAGCCCCAAGATTTAAACTAAAATCCATTTTTTATACCTCCAAATTTTATTTATACAAATTTATTTAATTTTGTAATCATTACAATTTATTTTAATACAAATTTTTAAAATTGTCAATATTTAAATTTTTAATTTGATCCTAAGGAATGAATTTTTAAAGAAAATTCAATATTAGACTTGTTTGGAAACTATATGTATTTAGAATATAATAAAACAAATATTTTGAAACAAGGGAGTCTTGATTCCTTGTGAAATAAAAAATTAAAAAAAATATAAAAATTTTGTCTATCAAAAATTATTTATATTTGTCTGGAGATATGCTATAATAATTTCAAGGGAAATTAGAGAAGTAAATTTATTTTTTAAAGAGGAATTTTTTATGGATAAGATGAAAAAAGAATTAGTTATAATAACTGGAATGAGTGGAGCTGGGAAATCTGAGGCGATGAAATTTTTTGAGGATAGGGAATATTTTTGTATTGACAATTTTCCTATTAATTTGTTTCAGTATTTGAATGAAATATTTATTAGCAGTGGAAAAAGAAATCAGGTGGCAATAGCAATAGACGTTAGAAATCAGGAATTTATCGAACAGTTGACAAAACAGCTGGAAATATTGGACAAAGAGGAAATATCTCATACTATGATCTATCTAGATGCAAGAACAGATGTTTTACTAAGTAGATATGAGCTTTCCAGAAGAAAGCACCCATTGAATATGTATGACACGCTGCTTGCCAATATAAAGGCAGAACGTAAAATTATAAAGGATTTTATGGTAAAAGCTGATTTGGTAATTGATACTAGTACATTGACAGTGAAGAAGTTGCAGGAAATTTTAGAAAAGGAATTTTCAGGGCAAAGAAAAAAAATAAGTGTTAATTTAACTTCCTTTGGATTTAAATATGGAATTCCTTTGGATTTACATTTAATGTTTGATTTACGATTTTTGCCAAATCCTTATTATATTGATAATTTAAAAAATAAAACTGGAAATCATAAGGAAGTGCAAGATTACGTTATGGGGCTTCCAGAAAGTCAGGAGTTTTATAAAATGCTTTTAAATATGCTTTTGTACTTAATTCCAAAATATGAAAAGGAAGGAAAATCACATTTACGTATAGGGATCGGATGTTCAGGCGGACAGCATCGTTCGGCTACTTTTGTAAATAAACTTTATGATGATCTTTCACAAAAAATAGATTATCATATTGGAAAATTTCATAGGGAAGTGGGAGATAAAAAGGAAATTTAGTTTTACTTAATTTATATAATTAAAAGGAAAGAATAAAAAGATACGAAAATGGAAGAAGAAATAAAGACAGAAAAAATAGAAAAAGAAATAAAATCGCCAGTTAAATATAAGGATATTCCCACAAATCCAGGAGTTTACCTGATGAAAAATGAGCGAGGAAAGATTATTTATGTGGGAAAGGCAAAAAATTTGCAAAATAGGGTAAAATCTTATTTTACAAATGTAAATTCGCATAATCAAAAAACGCTGGAATTGGTTAAAAATATTAGGGATATTGAGTTTTTTATCTGTAAATCAGAAGTTGAGGCACTTATTCTGGAAAATAATCTGATAAAAAAGAATAAGCCAAAATATAATATTTTGTTAAAGGATGAAAAGACTTATCCGTATATAAAGTTTACAAAGGAAAAATTTCCAAAGGTGGAAATTGTGAGAAGTACAAAAAAATTAAATGAGAATGCCGAATATTTTGGGCCTTACCCAATGGGAATATTTTTTGCAATGAAGTCGCTTATTAAAATATTTCCTGTTCGAGATTGCAACCGAAATATGGACAAAATTACAAAGCCGTGCTTGAAGTATTATATGAAAACTTGCCCTGGACCTTGTAGATACAAAGATATTGAAGATGAATACAGTACGAATGTAAGCAATTTCAAAAATTTCTTAAAGGGACATTCTGATAAAGTTCTTGAAATGCTGGAAAATAGGATGAAACAGTTTAGTGATGAAATGGAATTTGAGCGTGCGATTAACGAGCGTGAAAAATTGGCTGTGTTAAAAAGAATGCTGGAAACACAAATTATCGAGTATAGCAAGGAAATTGACGAGGATGTGTTTGTATTTGAGGAAAAAAGAGAAAATGTGTTTTTATGTGTGCTGAACATTCGGGAAGGGAAGGTTATTAATAAAAATCACATAATAATTTCAATGGAAAGAAGTCAAGAGGAAAGTCTTTTTGAGCGGTTGATTACTTCATATTATGAAAAAAGGAATATTCCAAAGCATATTATTTGTGATGAACGATTTGTGCAAAGTGAATTTTTGATAAAGGAATGGGCAAAAATTGAAAAACATAAGGAAGTAAAACTTCATTTTCCAAAGATTAATAGCCGAAGATTGCAGCTTTTAGAAATGGGATATTTGAACTTACGGGAAGAAGTTGATAAATATTATAGAAAACGGCGTATGGTTCAGGAAGGGTTGCGAAATTTGAAAAAAGAACTGCGATTAAAAAGTTTGCCTCATAGAATTGATTGCTTTGATATTTCAAATATTCAAGGGAAAGATGCGGTTGCGGCAATGACTGTAGCTATTGACGGAGAAACAACGCCTAAGGAATATAGGCATTTTAAAATTACTGTAAAAGATACGCCAGATGATTTTTTGATGATGAGGGAAGCATTAACACGAAGATATTCTAAAATAGAAAACGAGAAAATGCCCAATCTGATTCTAATTGATGGTGGAAAAGGGCAGCTTGGAGTGGCTGTGGATGTATTGGAAAAACTTGGAAAAATGGAGTATACTGATGTAATTGGAATTGCAAAAAGAGAAGAAGAAATTTTTAAAAGTTATGAAAGTGAGCCGTATTTATTTGAAAAAACGGATGAAACGTTAAAGATTTTGCAAAGATTAAGAGATGAAGCTCATAGATTTGGAATTACACATCATAGAAAATTGAGAAGTAAGCGGAATGTCAAAAGTGCGTTAGATGGCATTTCTGGAATTGGACCGAAAAGGAAAAAGGAATTGATAAAAAAATTTGGATTGATAAAAAATATACGGAATGCGACACTTGCGGAACTAATGGAGGTTGTGCCAGAAAATATTGCTATTTCTATAAAAGAAAATTTATAAATTAAATTTAAAATATTTAGATAAATTATTTTTTCTAATAGATCCGTTCGATAACTATACAAGTTCAGAATTTAAAATAAATATTCTGAAGCAAGGGGTCTTGACCCCTTGTAGAGATAAAAAAACTCAAGTTATTGAACATATCTATATAAAGATTGAAATTAAAAAAACAAAAAATAAAAACTTTCAGGAGGAAAAACTTGAAGAAATTAATAATGTTAATGTTACTTGGGTGCAGTATGACAAGTTTTGCTCTTTTTGATAAAATAAAAAAGGAGATAAAATGGAGGGAAGAGGAAAAGCCTCGATTTAACCAGGTAAAAGTGATGATTGATGGAAAGGAAAAAATGCGTAAGGTAATTCCAGGACGTTATGAAATTAAATTGTTTGAAATTACATATCCGACAGATTTGTTTGGGAAAAATAGATTTTATAATGAATTTAATGCTTTTTTGAAGAATATAAGAAAAGGTAAAAAGTATTCATTGCTTTTGGAAGAAAGATTTTATCAGGAAATGCAAGATATAAAAGTTGATCAATTATCCGAAGAGGAAAAAATACTTGAATTGCCAGCATCTTCTTTGGATGAATATTATAGACAGCAGATAATTTCAATGTCTAGCGGTGCTAATTTGAAGGAATATGTTGGGACAGATCAGGAATATTTGAATAGACAAATTTATGTGCTTTATGAACTTTTGAATAAAATTGATTTTAATCCGAAAAATGTCTATTCTGAATTAGATAAGGAATTTTTAATTGAAGAGTTAAAAAATAACCGTAAGGAAGTTGTAGAAAACTTTGAGAAATCAAACGTTGAATTTTTTATAAAAGAAACCTATGAAAACTCAGGATTAAATAAATTTAAGGATGATTCAGTATATAAATTTGACAAAGATATCTTAATTTCTGATAAACTTGAAGATCAGGCTGTATTGCCAGAACTTCAAAGAAACGTTTATTTGACAGGTTTTCCTAATGAAATTATTGAAGAACTTGCAAAAAATCAGTTAAAATTAAAAAGAACACCGTTACTTCTTGAAAATAGCGAATATCATGGGTATACTTATAATGAAAATAATACAGTAGTGTTTATAGGAGGAGAAAAGCCCAAATACTATTATAATGATTATAAAATAAATGTAGTTAAAAAGCCAATAGAAGTACTTAATTTGTTAAAAACAAGTTCAAATTATTATGTATCAGACTTTTTTTAAAATTTTATTTTTGGTATAAAATATAGAATCCTAAATCATTCATCTAAAAGACTTTTTTATTTTAGGTTATTTTTATTAATAATAGTTTTTTCTTTACTTTTTACTTTTTAACTTTTTTAACGCAAGGGCATCAAACGCCATGCCCTTGCATCCCCGCTTTACGCAAAACTTTCTTATAAAGAAAAAAGAAAACTCGCTTTTGAATATAGATAATATTGATAGGTAGAAATTAATTCAATTTAAAATATATTCCAAAAGCTCAAACAGTTCTTTTTTCTTTAACAAAATTTTGCTTATCAATTTTTAAGAAGGTTATCCTAACAATTATAATTTTTTCAAAATAATATTTGTAGTCAAATTAAAATTATCGTGATTTTTTGGAAATAAAATCGACTGTTTGAGTAAAGCGAGTTTCGATTTCGTTTTCAAAAAATGCTTAGATGAGCGGAGGGTTCAAAGGGAATGGCGAATGATTCTCTTTGAATATTTAAAATAAAAAAATATATAAAAAAGAAGTGATAATTATTTATAAAAATAATTTGAAAATATAAATTTAGAAAAAAGTTTTTGGATGAATGATTTATGGATAAAAAAATATTGAATAAGGATAAATCTTAGAGAAGCAGGAGGAAAAATGAGCGAATATATTTTGGAAATGAAAAATATACGGAAGGAATTTTTAGGTGGGAAGATTGTTGCAAATGATGATATTACGCTGAAGGTTAAAAAGGGGGAAATTCATGCGATTGTTGGGGAAAATGGGGCTGGGAAGTCTACGCTTATGAAGATTTTGAACGGGCTGTATTCTCCGACTTCTGGTGAGATTTTTTACAAGGGAGAGAAAATTGACATTGACAGTCCTACAACTGCGGCAAATTTGGGAATTGGAATGGTTTATCAGCATTTTATGCTAATTGATACCTTGACAGTTGCCGAAAATATGGTTCTGGGATTTGAGCCTAAAAAAGGTGGAGTATTTTTTGACTTGAATACTGCTAGAAAGCAGGTTAGGGAAGTTTCTGAAAAATATGGCTTAAACATTGATCCAGATGCAAAGGTGTCGGATTTATCAGTTGGGATTCATCAGAGAATTGAGATTTTGAAAATATTATTTAAGGGTGCGGAACTTCTGGTATTTGATGAGCCGAGTGCGGTGCTGACTCCGCAGGAAGTGAAGGAACTTTATGAAATTATGAGAAATCTTATAAAAGAAGGAAAAACAATTATTTTTATTTCACATAAATTACAGGAAGTGCTTGATTTATCTGATAATATTACGGTTATTCGACGTGGAAGTGATGTTGGAAAATTGAAAACTAATGAAGCTACGAAGGAAAAGATTGCCAATCTTATGGTTGGGCGTGTTGTACTGTTTGAAGTGAAACGTCCAGATGTGAAATTGGGAAATGTGGTTGTAAAAATTGATAATTTGACAGTAAAAAGTGGAGGCATCGAGAAAGTTAAGGATGTTTCGTTTGAAATCCGTGAAGGTGAAGTGCTGGGAATAGCTGGAGTGCAGGGAAATGGACAGACTGAACTTATTGAGGCTTTGGCAGGACTTGCAAAAGTTGATAGCGGAACATATTTTATAGATAATGATGAGCTGGAAAACAAGACACCAAAACTTATTAAGGAAAAGGGGCTTTCACACATACCTGAAGACAGACACAAAAGGGCGACTATTGATGATTTTACAATGGAAGAAAATATGGCCTTGGGACTTCAGGATCAGTATTCTAAAGGAGCATTGCTGGATTATAGCGAAATTGAGAAAAAAACTAATGAATATATAGAAAAATACGATATTAGACCAACAGATGGGAAAATCAAGTTTGGCGGACTGTCTGGTGGTAATCAGCAGAAAGTAGTTGTAGCAAGAGAACTGGAACGTGAAAATAAATTTATTATTGCGGCACAACCTACAAGGGGAGTCGACATTGGTGCAATTGAGATGATTCACAATACAATTTTGAATGAAAAAACTCAGAAAAAGGCGATAATGCTTGTTTCGGCTGAGTTATCGGAAATAATGGCGTTAAGTGACAGAATTGCGGTAATGTATTCAGGAAGAATTGTAGGAATTTTGGATAGAAAAGATGCAACAACAGAAAAATTAGGAATATTAATGGCAGGAGGGAAAATAAATGATTAAAAATAAGATAAAGGATTTTCTACCATCTATAATTGCAGTATTAATTGCATTAATTATTGGTGGAATAATAATGATAACAAAGGGTGTAAATCCATTTACAGCCTACATTGATGTGATGCGGGCGGCTTTTTATCAGCCTTATCCAAGATCTCCGTTATTTAGTGGACTTGCAAATACATTATTTATCGCAACTCCGTTAATATTTTCTGCACTTGCAACAATGGTGGCCTTTAAAGCGGGATTATTTAATATAGGAATGCAAGGACAGATGATTGCTGGAGGATTAGCTGCGACTTTTTGGGCAATCACATTTAAAAATTATGTTTTCGGAAATGTGATTGTTGTAATAATAGTGGCTCTAATTGCTGGATTTTTGTGGGCTGGAATAGCAGGATTTTTACGTGCAAAATTTGGAGTAAGTGAAGTAATTAGTACAATTATGTTAAACTATATTATGCTAGAATTACAAAATTTCTTATTAAATGGGCCTTTAAAGGATCCAGCTTCACAAAATACACAATCTCCACGTGTTTTTGAAGGGGCAAGATTACCGTTACTTTTTGCAAATGTTACAAGACAAAACTTAAATTTTGGTTTTATAATCGCAATTCTTTTGACAATAGGGATATTTTTCTTTTTCAAATATTTCAAAAAAGGATATGAGATAAAAGCAGTTGGACAAAGTGATACAGTTGCTGAAAATGCAGGAATTAATCCAAAATATATCATGTTTTTAGCAATGGGAATCGCTGGAGCTTGTGCTGGACTTGGTGGAGCTGAACGTGTTTTAGGAGGAGCTTCAGAATATTCATACACTGAACTTATAATGGGAGATTATGGATTTACAGGACTTGCGGTAGCACTTCTTGGAAAAAATAATCCATTTGGAATATTAGTTGCGGCAATATTTTATGCGGCACTTGAAGTTGGGGGACAAATGTTGCAGCAAAGATATCAGATTGATAAGGAAATTGTATTTATTATACAAGCATTAATCATCATTTTTGTAGCATCAGAAAATTTATTTAAATTTATGCTTAATAAAAAGAAAGCAGCGTAAATTGGTTATCAAATAAAAAATATTAAGTCAGAAAGGAAAATTAAAATGATTATAAAGCAAATATTCGATTTAATACAGCAAACAATAGTAATAGCACCTCCAATTCTTATAACAGCCGTAGGAGCGTGTATTTCTGAAAAAAGTGGAGTCATTAATATTGGACTAGAAGGAATTATGCTAAGTTCAGCATTTGCAACGGCAGTTGTCAATATTGCCACAGGAAATCCATATTTAGGGATAATTTTTGGAGTAATAGTAGGAATCTTAATTTCACTAATTCACGCAGTAATCAGTATTAACCTGAAAGGAAATCAAATTATAAGCGGAGTTGCAATTAATCTATTCGCAGCAGCAACAACATCATACCTAATAAAAGCGATTTACAAAACAGCTGGAAATACTCCATTAGCAAAATCATTGGCAAACCGTCCATTAATGATAATTGTAATCTACGGAATCGCAATCGTAATGTATTTCTTCTTATACAAAACAGTTTTAGGTTTAAGAATCCGTTCAGTTGGAGAACATCCGCTAGCAGCCGACACGGTAGGAATAAGCGTTTACAAAACAAGATATATAAGCGTACTTATATCAGGAGCATTGGGAGGATTAGGAGGAGCTTACCTTACAGCAGTCCTACTCCCAGCCTTTTCAAATAACATGTCAGCAGGACGTGGATATATCGCAATGGCTGCAATGATCTTTGGAAAATGGAATCCACTAGGAGCAATCTTAGCAAGTTTATTATTTGCTTTCGGACAAGCATTCGCGGACGTTTCAAAAACAATAGGACTCCCAATATCTCAGCAATTTTTGACAATGATACCGTATATTTTGACATTGTTGGCATTAATTGGATTTGTAGGAAAATCGAAAGCGCCGAAGGCTTCGGGATTGCCGTATGAAAAATAAAATTAAATGATTTAAAAGAGGAATAAAAATGATAAAATCTTATCAGGAAATAAATGCAAAAACAATTGACCGCTGGGTTGAAGAAGGCTGGGAATGGGGACAGCCAATTAGTCATGAAACTTATTTAAATGCTAAAAATGGTAATTGGAATGTTCTCCTAACACCAACAAATCCTGTACCTCACGAATGGTTTGGAAACTTAAAAGATAAAAAAATATTAGGACTAGCTTCTGGTGGTGGACAGCAAATGCCTATATTTACAGCTTTGGGTGCAAATTGTACTGTACTGGATTATTCAGATAAACAGCTGGAAGCTGAAAAAATGGTTGCAGAACGTGAAAAATATGAAATAGAGATTATCAAAGCCGATATGACAAAAAAATTACCATTTGCAGACAATAGTTTTGACATAATTTTTCATCCAGTAAGCAACTCCTATATCGAAAAAGTTGAACCAGTTTTTAAAGAATGTTACCGAATCTTGAAAAAAGGTGGAATTTTATTGTGTGGTCTTGATATTGGAACAAATTATACTGTAGATGAAAAGGAAGAAAAACTCATTAATAGTCTTCCATTCAATCCATTAGTCAACGAAGAGCAAAGAAAACAGTTGGAAGAACAGGACTGTGGAATTCAATTTTCCCACACAATATCAGAACAGATAGGTGGACAGTTGAAAGCTGGATTTAGATTAACAGATATTTATGATGATACAAATGGATTTGGAAGGTTGCATGAACTTAATATTGCAAGTTTTGTGGCAACAAGAGCAATAAAAGAATAAAAATGAAAAAGCTGTTTTGTAAGTTTTTCAAAAATAACTGACTTATGAAGCAGTCTTTTTTTTTGTAAAAAATTTTTATGGACTGGAGTATAAAAAAATGGTAATATTAGATAATAAAGAATATGATAAAGTCTGGGATATAGTTTATGATAGATTTAATTTTAATCCTAGTGTTGATAAAAAAGAAATAGCGTTTGAATTTAAAGAACCATATATAGTTTATGATATTAGTTATCATTATAGAAATCTAGAGAAAATTGAAGGGTTTGTAGATTGGGGATTTAAAAAAGAAATTCGCGATAAAATAACAGAAATTTTTTTAAAATGTACTAAGGAAAATGCGGAATTGTATGCATTGGATTGGCAACATTCTTGTTTTAGATATAATCCTCGTATTAAAGATGAGCCTAAAATTATAGAAGTTAAAGATGAACGCTACTGGGGTGGCGGGTATACTGCATATTTTCCAACATATTGTCCAAATGGAGATTATTATTTTTTTATAGATGTTAATTTTCACTTTGGATATTTAGGACATCCTTGGCAACAAAAAGTTTGGATATATGGAAAAAAATTGATTGAAGAATTTAAAAAAGCTGATTTAGAGGGATTTAAGTTAATTGAGGAGAAAAATTAGAGAGGAACATTGAAGAAAATGAAAGACAACAAAATAAAGATTACTGGAGCTAGAGAGCATAATTTACAAAATATTGATATTGAGATTCCAAAGAATGAACTGGTTGTAATTACTGGGGTTTCTGGGAGTGGGAAGTCTTCACTTGCGTTTGATACGATTTATTCAGAAGGGCAGAGAAGGTATGTTGAGAGCTTGTCGGCTTATGCGAGAATGTTTATTGGGCAGATGCAGAAGCCTGAATTGGATAGTATTGAAGGGCTTTCTCCTGCGATTTCGATTGAGCAGAAAAGTGTGTCAAAAAATCCTCGTTCGACTGTTGGTACAACTACTGAAATTTATGACTATATGCGGCTTTTGTGGGCACATATTGGAGAGGCGCATTGTCCAATTTGTCATAGAAAAGTGGAAAAACAGTCAATTCAGGAAATTGTTGATAATTTGATGAGTTCTCGGAAAGAAAAGGATAAAATGATAATTTTGTCGCCAGTTGTGATTGATAAAAAGGGAACTCATAAAAATTTGTTTTTGAATTTGCAGAAAAAAGGGTTTCAAAGGGTTCGAGTGAACGGCGATATTCTTGATTTGAGTGATGAAATTGTTTTGGATAAGAATAAAAGGCATCATATTGAAGTTGTTGTTGACAGGGTTGTGTTTAAGGCGGATAATAAGGAGTTTTTGAGTCGATTGACAGAGGCGATTGAAACTGCGAGTGAGCTTTCTGATGGAAAAATAATTGTGAATATTAATGGAGAAGATAACAAATTTAGTGAGAATTTTTCTTGTCCAGACCATCCAGATGTTGTATTTCCAGATGTTGTGCCAAGACTTTTTTCATTTAACGCACCGTATGGAGCTTGTGAAGTTTGTAATGGGCTTGGTTCAAGATTGGAAGTGGATGAAAATAAATTAATTGTAGATGAAAATTTATCAATTAATGAAGGTGGGATAATTTTTCCAGGAGCGACGACTAAAAAGGGATGGAACTGGGATTTATTTATAGCGATGGCAAAGGCGCATAAAATTGATTTGGATAAAAAGGTGTCTAAATTGACTCGAAAAGAGAAGGATATAATTTTTTATGGAAGTAATAAGAAATTTAAGTTTTCTTGGAGCGGAGATAGTTTTAGTTATAATGGAAATAGGGATTTTGAGGGAATTGTGAATGGCATTGAGCGTCGATATAGAGAAACTGCTTCGGAGTCGGCAAAGGAAGAGATGGAAGCCAAATATATGACGGAGAGAACTTGTAAAACTTGTAAGGGAAAAAGACTGAAAGATGTTGTTTTGGCGATAAATGTAAATGACAAGAGCATTATTGACTTGACAGAAGTAAGTGTTGTTGATGCACTGAAATTTTATGAAAATATTACGCTTACAGAAAAGCAGATGCAAATTGCGTCTGAAATACTAAAGGAAATAAAAGAACGGTTAAAATTTATGATAAATGTTGGGCTTGATTACTTGAGTCTTGCTAGAATGACAAAAACGCTGTCTGGTGGAGAATCGCAAAGAATTAGGCTTGCAACTCAGATTGGAAGCAGGCTTACTGGCGTGATTTATGTGCTTGATGAGCCGAGTATAGGACTTCATCAAAGGGATAATGACAAGTTACTTGCAACTTTGAAGGATTTGCGTGATATCGGGAATAGCTTGATAGTTGTAGAGCATGATGAGGATACGATGAGAGAAGCTGATTATTTGATTGATATAGGACCAGGTGCTGGAATTAATGGAGGAAAAGTTGTAGCACAAGGAACGCCAAAACAAGTTATGAGAAATAAAAAATCATTGACAGCACAATATTTGAACGGAAAAATTAAAATTGAAGTGCCTGAAGAAAGAAGAAAAGCGACTAAAGAAATTGTTTTGAAAAATGCAAAAGGAAATAATTTGAAAAATGTGACAGCACATATTCCACTTGAAGTTTTGACAGTCGTAACGGGGGTTTCAGGAAGTGGTAAGTCGACATTGATTAATCAGACATTGTTCCCAGAGCTTCACAACAGGCTGAATAAAGGAAAACTGTATCCACTTGAAAATGGTGGAATTGATGGACTTGAAAACTTGGAAAAAGTGATTGATATTGACCAGTCGCCGATTGGTAGAACTCCTCGTTCAAATACTGCAACTTATACAAAATTGTTTGACGATATAAGAGATTTATTTGCTCAGACAAATGATGCAAAAGTGAGAGGATACAGCAAGGGGAGATTTTCGTTTAATGTGAAAGGTGGAAGATGTGAAGCGTGTAGTGGTGCTGGAATTAATAAAATTGAAATGAATTTCCTGCCAGATGTCTATGTGGAATGTGAAGTTTGTAAAGGAAAACGTTATAACAGGGAAACACTGGAAGTGCATTACAAGGGGAAAAATATTTCAGATGTTCTAGATATGACTGTTGAGGAAGCGTACGAATTTTTCAAGAATATTCCATCACTTGAGAGAAAATTACAAACATTGATGGATGTAGGAATGAATTACATTCAATTAGGACAACCTGCGACAACTCTTTCAGGAGGGGAAGCTCAACGGATAAAACTTGCAACTGAATTATCAAAAATGTCAAGAGGAAAAACCATTTACATTTTGGACGAACCTACGACAGGACTTCACTTTGAAGATATCAGAAAATTATTAGAAGTGTTAAACAGATTGGTTGATAAAGGGAATACAGTCTTAGTAATTGAGCATAATTTAGATGTAATTAAAGTTGCGGATCATATTATTGATATAGGGCCTGAAGGTGGTTACAAAGGTGGGCAGATAATTGCAGAAGGAACACCTGAGGAAATTGCGGAAAATGAGGGATCTTGGACTGGAAAATTTTTGAGAAAGTATTTAAAGTAAATAAAATAAAATTTTGTATTTAAAAGGTAAAACTAATTTTAAAAATATGAAATAATAAATAAAATTTTGTATGATTAAGTTAGAATTGTCTAGTTATAAAAGTTTAAAAATATTATATCAATGAATTTTTACAACTGACTGTAAAAAAGGAAAAGGAGAGTAAGTTGGTTATGAAAAATAAAAATTTATTTTTAAAAATAGTATTATTTATGCTTGTAATTGTATTTGGAATAGTGTCTTGCGATTTTTTGGCAAATAAGACATTAAGAGTCCCAAAATCAATGATTACAAAGGAATTGGATAAAAAATTTCCAATTGAAAAGAATTTTTTGTTAGGAAAAGTTGGACTTAAAAGTCCTGTGATAAATTTTGCGGGAGATAGGCTTTATTTTTCATCTAATTATGATGTTTCACTTCTGGCTGGGAAAGCAAAAGGGTCAATCTTTTTAAACAGTCAAGTGAAATTTGATCCAAAAACAAATAAGCTGTATTTAGTAGATTTGGACATCACTAAAATTACTGATGAAAAAGGTAATAAAATAGATGATTCAGTTATGGCAAAATCCCTGAAAGCACTCGTTTCAAATTATTTGGAAACTAATGAAGTTTATACTTATGATGACGATAAAAAAGTTAAAGTAAAAAATATGTTTATAAAAGATGGAAAATTATTTGTTCAAACTTAATAAAATATTTTAAAATTACGGCAAAATCTTGGTTTTGCTGTTTTTTTGTTGAAAAAACCAGAATTCTTTGGTAAGATAATATTTAGTGTGAATTGAGAATATTTTTTGAAAGGAAAGTAAAGGTTGGAAAGAATATTTGACAGATTGAGAAAATCAACTCCTTTGTTTATTGTGGGTAGGGGAGTTGAGTATTTTAATGAGCAAAAAGTAAAATTAATGATGTTTATGAAAAAAGGTAATAAAATAGAGGTGGAATCACAAGTTGATGGAAATTATAAAAATGTTTATAATGTTAATATAACTTATTTTTATGAAGACGGAAAGTTAGATAATAGAATTATATATAGTTGTGATTGTCCTAACTTTAAAGATAAAAAAAAGCCTTGTAAGCATATTATTGCGACTGGGATGGCTGCGGATGCTGAGATTAAGGCTAGGAATATTTATTTTAAGGAAAATAGGGAATTTAAAAGAGAGAAAGAAGGTAAGAATTGCAGTAATCATATAAAAATTGCAGAAGATGAAGAGTATGATGAAATTTTTAAGGAGGCTGAAAAATTTTTAAGAGAAGAAAAAGAAAATATTTATGAGAAGATTGAAGAAGAAGAAATTAAACAATTTAGCGAAAAGCTGGAAAAATTAAAAAAAAGAATTGATAAAACTAAGATTTCAGATTCAGAAAAAAACGAGTATAAACTGGCACTTGAAATAGAGCAATTATCGTCTACAGTATCAGCATTGAGAGTAAAGGCAGGAGAAAAAAGTTTGCATTATGTAAAGGATTTAGAATCTTTTATTTATTCAGTAGAAAATGAGCAGTTTTATGAAGTTACTAAAAAAAATATTTATAATCCAGATTTGCATTATTTTAATGAAACAGATAAAAAGGTCATAAAAAACCTTAGCAACTATTTTAAGAAAAAAAATGAGTTTGGAATGAATTTTAATAATAATAATAATTATTATTATGGAAATCCGCAAGGTGAAATAATGAATCCAATGCTGGCAGAACAGATATTTTCAGCCATAGAAAATAAAAAGACGATAAGATCTGGTAGCAAGACAATTTATGTGACTGGAGAATACGAGCCAATATTTGCGTTTCAAAAAGATAAATTTGGAAAAGAGAAAATAATTCTAAGGGATTTTGTAGTTTTATCATCAGCAAGTCGTTATTTTACCTTAAAAAACGGTGTGTCAAATATTGAAAAATTTCATAAAATGAGTGATGCAGAGTGGGAAATAATGAATGCTCTTACAGATGGAACTAGGAAGGGGACAGAATATCTGAATGAAATGTCAGGAAAGCTGTTTGATGAAATAAAGGAAGTGCTATCAAAATATGAAATTCCAATTGCTAAGGTTACGAAAAAGTACGGAGCAGTAAATATTTTTGTAGAGGAAGGCAATGGGAAAAATAAACTTCAAGTAACGATTTCCTGCCTTGAGGAAAGTATTAGGACAGATGATGGCTATTTTATTCCTAAAAAAAATAAAAAACTTCAAAGGGAAATTTCTGAAGATTTTCAAAAATATGCAGATGCTCAGATTATTGATTTAGAGTATAGAATGTATGTTGGATTTAGGGCAAAGCAGTTAAAATCAGATGACATTGTGCTAGTGATTGATAGAAATGAATTTTTAACAATGGCTGATATTATTGATGAAAAGTATTCAGAAAAGGTGAATATTAATGTGAGTGATAAAATAAAAAAAGTTCGTAAAATTGGTGTGGATATTAATATAAGATCTGCTGAAAATGAACTTTTTAGTGTGAATTTTAATATTGAAGGAATTGATGAAGATGATGTTGAAACAGTTTTAGAATCAGTGAGAAATGAAGAAAAATTTGTGACATTGTCGAGTGGCGAACTTGTAAAAATAGCTAATAGAAGTGCTGAAGAAATGGCTGGAATTGTTGATGTAATGAGTGATCTGCGAGTTGGTGAAAATAAAATTTCTAAAATAAAGGCTCTGCAGCTGGCACAAGTTTCTAGAAGTATTAATGAGAAATTGAATGAAATAGAGGAATTTAAGCAACTTTTTCAAAGAATAAAAAAACGTGAAAATAAAGAGCCGTCAATCATAAAAGTAAAACTCTTTCCTTATCAGCAAATTGGGTTTAATTGGCTTAAAAATATGTATGATATTGGATTTGGCGGAATTTTGGCAGATGATATGGGGCTTGGGAAAACTTTACAGGCAATTTCGCTTATTTCGGAAATTCAGTTGGAAAATGAAGATTTGCTTGGGATAATTATTGTTCCAACTTCACTTTTGCATAACTGGAAGGAGGAATTTTATAAATTTTCGGATATAAAGCCGATTCTTGTAGAAGGGAATGCTGAGACAAGGAAAGAATTAGTTAAAAAAACTGAAAAAGGGATTCTAATAACCACTTATCAGACTTTTAGAAATGATGTGAAAAATTATAAGGATAAAAAATTTGATGTGGCGATATTGGATGAAGCACAAAATATAAAAAATGTGTCTTCTCTTGTAAAAAAAGCGACAAGCAAGTTAGAAAGTGCTGTAAACTTTGCTTTGACAGGAACTCCGATTGAAAATAGCATTATGGAACTTTGGTCAATTTTTGACTTTATTTTGCCTGGTTATCTTGATAATATAACAAAATTTAGAAAAAAATATAAAAATTCCTTAAATAATCCAGATTCAAAAAAAATATTTAATTTGAAAAATATAGTTTCTCCATTTATTCTGCAAAGAACAAAAGATGAAGTGCTAACAGAATTGCCTGAAAAAGTTGAAAATAATATGATTGTAGAATTGAGCAAAGAGCAGAAAAAGCTGTATATGGCTTATGTTAAAAGGGCGAAGAAGGAGCTTAGGGAATTTGACAAGGAGGAAAATAACAATTTAAAAGTTTTGGCAATTTTGACAAAATTACGGCAAATTTGTAATTCACCACAATTATTTGATGAAAATTATACTGGGGAAGTTGCTAAAATTGAGTTGTTAAAGGAATTAATGCCTGATATTTTATCAAATGGACATAGAATACTTATATTTTCACAATTTTTAGGAACATTGGAAGAAATAAAGGAAGAATTGGAAAAAGAAAAAGTAGAATATTTTTACATTGATGGAAGTGTAAAGTCCAAAGAAAGAATGGAAATTTCTAAAAAATTTAATTCAGGCGAAGGGCAAGTTGTTTTAATTTCCCTAAAAGCTGGAGGAACAGGACTAAATTTAATTGGAGCAGATGTCGTAATTCACTATGATCCGTGGTGGAATTTTGCTGTAGAAAATCAGGCTAGTGATAGAGCTCACAGAATCGGTCAGAAAAAGAGTGTTCAAGTTATTAAACTTATAATAGAAGGAACAATTGAGGAAAAAATAATAAAAATTCAGGAAAATAAACGAACTTTAAGTGAAAATATTTTAGGAAAAAATAATGGAAATAATAATAAAGATTCAAAAGAGATTTTTGAGATGGATGAAAAGGAATTGATGGAACTTTTGAATTTTGAGAAATAATTTATTTAATAAAATAAAAAAAATAATTTCTTATAATGTTGACAATTTTAAGAAAAAGTGATATACTAATTTAGTCATACTAGCCGGGGAGTTAGCGGTGCCCTGTATCTACAACCCGCTTTAGTAGAGGTGACGTCAAATTTGAGGGAAGTTTTAGTGTCAACGTCTTATTTTAAAAGTGTTGAGAAAATAGTCCTGTATTGTAGAGGGCTAGCGAAATGTGTCAGGTCGGGAACGAAGCAGCACTAAGTTAGTTTCTTTAGGTTTACAGGGTAGCTGTTTTTGAGCTTTTAGATTAAGAAACGGATGGTAGAATGTTTTCGAGAATTTGACGTATGACTTTTTATTTTTTAGTTTAAAAATTCGAAGTTTTAATTTCTTTTGCTACAAATGGAGGCTTTATAATGAAAGTAGTCGAATGGGATAGAAAGGAGAATATTAGAAAATATATAATAGATGCATTGGAGATAGATCCGAAATTTTCTTTTGATAAAGAAAACGAAGATATATTTTTTTTATACAATGGAAAAAAACTATACGGATATGCAGTTTTTATTCTGAATGATACTGCAAAATTAAAAAAAATATTTATTAGTTCAAAATTGAGAAATAACGGATATGGAACATTTCTTTTAAAATATATAATTAATTGGATTACAAGGAAAAATTTTGACTCACTAATTATAACAAATCATAAAAAAATGAACAATTTTCTTGAAAAACAAAGATTTATTAAAACAGAAGACGGGTACATATTAAATAATCTGAGAGAAGTTAAAAGGCAGGAAAAAAATATGTTATATCTTTCCAAGTTTGCGATTTGTATAAATATTGTTCTGGCTGTACTCAAAATTGTGGCTGGGAAGATTTTTTACAGTATGTCGCTGCTTTCTGACGGGTTAAATTCACTTTCTGATTTAATTACGAATGTGCTGGTTATTGTGGGATTAAAGGTTGGAAGCAATCCTGAGGATAAGGAGCATCCGTTTGGACATGGAAAGATAGAGTCGGTTTTTAGTGTGATAATTGGTACATTTATAATGATAACGGCTTTTGAGCTGATAAAAGATAATTTTTCAAAGCTGATTTCCTTTAGCGGTGAAAATAATTTGAATGTTACATTTATTCCAATAGTTATAACAGTTTTGGCAGTTTTAATAAAAATTTTTCAGTTAGCTTTTATGAAAAAAAGAGCTAAAAAATATAATAATGCCTTGATAAATTCACTTCTTACAGATTATAAGACAGATATTGTGATTTCTATTTCGGTTCTTGCTGGACTTCTTTTGTCAAAGATTCATCCTGCATTTGATACAGTTGTAGGATTTATTGTGTCGATGTATATTATAAAGAGCGGTTATGAACTGATAAAGGAAAATTCTTTGATATTGCTGGATTCACAAGATGATGCTCTGATTGAAAAAATTCGTTCAGAAATATTACAATTTGAAGAAATTGAAAATGCACACGATTTTCGCATGACTACTTCTGGAAAAGACATTTATATGTTTGTGGATGTACGAATGGATAAAAATAAGACGATTGAAGAAGCACACGATATTACAAATAAAATTTCAAAAAAAATTAAGCATAAATATAAAAATATAAAAAGGCTTTTGATTCATATTGAGCCTGTTTATGAAGATGATTAAATTTTTTGAAATAGAAATTAAATAAGTTACTAATTTATAAAAATATAAAGGAGATATAGTAAAATGATAGAAAAAATAAAACATGAGAAATACAAGATTTTAAAAAGAAATATTATTGAAGATTCTGATTTTACAAAGGAAACAATGTTTATTCTGATTTGTGCAATGATTATAGCTTCAATAGGATTAAATACAAATTCTGTTGCAGTAATTATTGGAGCAATGTTGATTTCGCCACTAATGTCGCCAATTCAGTCGCTAGGATTGGGATTATCAAATGGAAATTTAAAAAGAGTTTATGTGTCACTTTTTAGATTGGGAATTTTTATATTAATAAGTGTAGTAAGTTCCACTTTTTATTTTTTAGTAAGCCCTATAAATGATGCAACACCACAGATACTAGCAAGAACTTATCCTACTTTATGGGATGTTTTAATCGCAATTTTTGGTGGAACTGCAGGAGTAATTGGAAAAACAAAAGAAGATGGTGGAAATGTAGTTCCTGGAGTAGCTATTGCAACAGCATTAATGCCTCCTTTGTGTGTAGTAGGATTTGGGATTGCTCATGGGAATCTGAAAATTTTTCTTGGAGCAGGATATTTGTTTATAATAAATGTATTTTTTATAATGATAGCAACATTAGTTGGCTTGATAGTTTATTCTGGAAATATTTTTGAAGCAGGACATAAAATTTCAATAAAAAAACAAATAATATTTTATATAGTAAGTTTAATCATAATTATTCCAAGTATATATACAGCAATAACTTTAGTTCAAGATACAGCGAGAGAAAATTCATTAAAAAAATTTATTTCAAAGGAATTAAATAATCATTATGTTTTTGATAATTCTGTTAATAAAAAAGATAAAACTGTTACTTTAAAAATTGTAGGAGAGGCTTTTAAAAAACAGGATATTGAAAAATTAGAAAAAAAACTGGAAAAATATAAATTAAAAAACTATAAATTAAAAATACAGCAGTTATCCAATGAAAAGTACTTAACAGCACAGGACTTATCAAAATATCTGAACGAAGAAAAAATAAAAGAAAATGCTGAAGATGTTTCATTACCGATTGAAAATAAAAATCAAGAAATTTTGGAAAATGATTTAAAAACTGTTGAAAATATTTTATATAAAAATTTTTCAAATAACATTAGTGAAGTTAAAATTGGGAAACTGATAGATGCAAATAATAATGAAAACTTTGTTGTTTTAATTATTGGAAATGAAACAATGACAGATGAAATTGCTGAAAAAATAAAAAATCTTGAGTTTAATACTGAGAAAAATTATAAAATTATTGTTGAAAAAAATTAAGTGACTGTGAAAGTAAAAGAGGTAAAAATTGACTAACAGTAGTATTTATAATTATAAGGAGCGGAATTTCTTCTCTCAAAGAGTGGAGAAAAACAAGAAATTTAAACATTAGACCTGTTTGGCAACTATATGTATTTAGAATTTAATAAAATAAAAATAATTTTTTTGTAACATAAATTGCATAATAAAATGTGATAAGATTTGATAAAATAATAAAAAGTTTTATGAATAAATGTAAAAAATAGATTAAAGCCTTGACAAATGGCTTTAGATTTATTATAATAATTTGTATAAGTGTAAAAAATTATGATTTTCTATAATTGTTTTTACAATATTAAATTAAAATATTAAAAATATAAAAATTAGAAAGGAGTCGATAAATAATGGCAGTACCTAAGAAAAGAACCTCTAAAGCGAAAAGAAACATGAGAAGATCACATGATTCAATTAAAGCTCCAAATATTATTGTAGAAGCTGATGGATCAATAAGAAGACCACACAGATTAAACCTTGAAACAGGAGTTTACAGAGGCAGACAAGTAATAGCTAACGAAGCTACAGAAGCTGAGTAGTTTGTCAAAGCAGGATTTTTTATGTCTTGCTTTTTTTTGCTCTTAGCTATTTATTAATTTGAATATGATAAAGGTAAAAGTTTAAAAAATTTATATAAAGACCTATTATGAATAAAAATTATGAAAAGAAATGATGAATTTTACTTGGATGAAAAAAGATTATACTCATAAAATTTTTACTATATCTTTGAATGTTTTTAGTTGTATTTTTAACTTTTTTATGATAGACTTTAGTAGAATAATTTTAAATTTGAAAAGTATAAAATTATGTAGAAAAAAGAAATATAAATACAAAAAAATAAAAATAAATCCGAGGTGAGATATGAAAGTTGGAATTTTAGGAACAGGATCTTATGTACCTGAAAAGATAATGACAAATGATGATTTAGCAAAGATTGTGGATACAAATGATGAATGGATAACAGTTAGAACTGGTATCAAAGAAAGAAGGATTGCAGATGAAAATGAAGCTACATCTGATTTGGCATTTAGAGCTGCACAAAGAGCAATTGAAACTGCAGGGATAGATAAAAATGAAATTGATTTGGTTATTGTTGCAACTATGACTCCTGATTACGGGACTCCGTCAACTGCAGCGTTAGTTCAGGATAAATTGGGGATAAATGCGGCAGCATTTGATTTGAGTGCGGCTTGTACTGGATTTGTTTATGCTTATTCGGCTGGTCATAGCTTTGTTAAGGCAGGACTTTATAAAAAGGTGCTAGTTATTGGGGCAGAAACTATGTCAAGAGTAATTGACTGGACAGATAGAGGAACTTGCATTTTATTTGGAGACGGTGCAGGGGCTGTTGTGCTTGGAGAAGTAGAAACTGGAGGTTATTTAGCAAGCCATCTTGTAGCTGATGGTTCAGGGGCAAAAGAGCTTTTAGTACCATCTGGAGGAACTAAAGAACCTGTATCAAAGGAAAAGATTGAGGCTAAAGATATTTATTTAAAGATGAACGGAAGAGAAATATTTAAATTCGCAGTAAGAGTATTTCCTGAAACAGTGGAAAATGTTTTAAAACAGGCTGGGATTGCTGCAGATGATATTGATTTGTTTATTCCGCATCAAGCAAATATCAGAATTATTGAATCAATTGCCAAAAGATTTAAACAACCACTAGATAAATTTTTTGTAAACCTTAATAAATATGGAAATACTTCAGCTGGTTCAATTCCAATAGCACTCGATGAAGCTATAAAGGAAGGAAAACTGAAAAAAGGAGATAAATTTGTCGCTACTGGATTTGGTGGAGGATTGACTTATGGTTCAATTATGGTCGAGATTTCAAAGTAATAATTTATTTTTAGTGAAATAGACAATCTAAAATAAGGTGAAAACTTGTAATTTTAAAAGTTTCGGAGTATAATATACTAGAAGATGTTTAAACTTGATACAAATTTGGAATTTAATAAAATAAATATTATAAAGCAAAGAGATTTTAACAAGAGTTTAAATATACAAAAAATACAAATTTTTAAATATTGAAGGAGGAAAGTTATGAATTCAAAAATATTTTGGGGACTGGTAATAGTCGTTTTAAGTTTATTTAAGTTCATACCTGAAGATATCATGAAGTATATTGTAAATTATCAGGTAGTAATGAGTCTTGTGGGTGTTTATTTCTTGGTTAAAAAGAAAAAACATGGATGGATTTTTCTTGGTGTAGGGGTATATTTGTATATTACTCACTATGTATGGGGAGATTTGCCGCTATTTATAGTTCCGTTACTCTTAGGACTAGCTGTTATGGGACTTGGTATAAAAGAAATTGTTGATAAAAGACAATTAACTAAATTTAGTAATAAAAATACTAAAGAACCAAAAGAAAAAGTAATTGAAGCAGAAGAAGAAAAGAAATAATTTTTTAAACTTTGGAAAAGATTTTTAGAAAAAATTAAGAGGAGAAGTTGTATGTCAAAAATTGCTTTTGTATTTCCAGGACAAGGTACACAGTATGCTGGAATGGGGAAAAAATTATACGATGAAGTAAATGATGAAAATAAAAAATTAATTGATAAAATTTTTGAAAATAATGAAGATGTAAAGAAAGTTATTTTTGAAGGAACTGACGAAGAATTAAAAAATACAAAATATGCACAACCTGCAATTGCATTATTTTCAGTTATTTTAACTAAATTATTAAAAGAAAAAGGTATAAATGCAGATTTTGTGGCTGGACATAGCTTGGGAGAATACAGTTCTTTATATGCGGCTCAAGTTTTAAATGAAATTGATACATTAAAATTGATTGCAAAAAGAGGGGAAATAATGAGCCATGCTAATGTTAGCGGGGGAATGGCTGCAATATTAGGACTTAGTGCAGCAGATGTTGAAAATATCTGCAATGGAATTGATGGAACTGTGGAAGCAGTAAATTATAATGAGCCAAAGCAGACTGTTATTGCTGGAGAAAAAGAAGCAATTGAAAAAAATCTTGAATTATTTAAGGAAAAAGGTGCAAGAAGAGCATTGCCACTAGCAGTTTCAGGACCTTTCCATTCATCATTGATGAAGCCTGTTGCCGAAACTTTAAAAAAAGAATTTGAAAATTATACTTGGAATGATCCAGCAATTCCAATTATTGCAAATACTACAGCAAATATTTTAACTTCAGCTAAAGAAATAAAAAATGAATTGTATAATCAGACATTCGGTCCAGTAAAATGGGTTGACACAATAAATAAGCTAGCTGAAAATGGAGTTACAAAGATTTATGAAATTGGACCAGGAAAAGTATTGGCAGGATTAATTAAAAAGATTAATAAAGAAATAGAAGTTATTAATATTGAAAATGTAGAAAGTTTGTAATTTTTATTTATAATGTAAATTGAAAAAGACTGACTTAAAAAGAGAATTTTTAAGTATAGTCTTTTTTTTGATATATTATATGCTATTTTCCATTTAAATAGCGAATTGATTATAAATTTTTTTGCAAATAATATAAAATATAACTTTTATTTTTAAATGAAGTTTAGTATTAAGTATAAATTTAAAATAAAAATTTTTAATATTTTTTAAAAATAATTTAATTTAATATTGACATTTTTTTAAAAATATAGTATAAATAATTAAATAAAAATTAATAAAAGAGGTGAGTAGTTATGGATAAGGTTATAAAAAATAATCAAAAAAAGATTGGAAAGATGAAAAGAAGGGAGGGAAATAAAAAATTACGAGAACGTGAAAAAGGATTTACACTTGTGGAAGTGATTTTAGTAGTAGCAATTATTACAATAATATCAGCAATTGCTGTACCTCAAGTTGGAAAATATTTGAATAAGGCTAATAGAAGTAAAGTTATTGGAGCAGTTGCAGAGCTTAATAACACATCAACTTCTTGGAGTATTGACCATGGAGGAGATTCGCCTAAAAATCTTCAGGATATTTTGACAGAACATGGAAACTTAAATAAACTTGGAATTGGGTTAGATAGTAGTGGAAAATTTAAAATTGGGAATATTGAAGGAAATGTTGTTTATCAGAATGGAGAAATTTTTGCAAAAATTTCTGCAGGAAGCAAGGCATTTGCAGGGGAAGAAATTAGAAAATAATGAAACTTGAAATAATAAATAGTATAGTCGAAGTTATTAAATATTGTATTTTTTTTAGAATAATTTGGGTTGATATAAAAAAGAGGATAATTCCTGAAGAGAGTGTTGTTGTTTTAATTGTTTTAGGATTAATATCGGCAATTCAAAATGATAATTTGGAAAAGTATTATTTGGGAATTTGTGCCTATTCAATGCCGATGATAGTGCTTTATATTTTAGAAGATTATTTTGGAAAAACGCTGATAGGCTTTGGGGATGTGAAGCTAATGATGGGGATTGGTGGACTTTTGGGATATTTTGGGATAGAGAAAATATTGAATTTTTATATGATTCTATATATTTTTTCAGGAATTATTGCTTTTTTATTTTTATTTTTGAAAAAATGGAAGAAATATGAATATATACCATTTGCACCGTTTATTATCGCAAGTTATGTTATTTTTGTAATTTTTAAAAAGTGAAAGCTGGTGAAAAAATGGAAAAAAATAGGGGAGAAACGTTAATTGAAAGTCTTATTTCAATGTTTTTTGTTACAGTTGCCATTATTCCAATTTCAAATTTATTTTTAAAAACTTTTCAAACAGATGTGAAAGTAGATGATTTAAATAAAAAAAATGTAAATATTGAAAATATGATTGAAATAATAAAGGCAAAAAAATATGAGGAAATATTGAATTTTAGTGAAAAATATGAGATTTTAAAAGTGGATGATTTTTATGATAGATTTGCAATTGAAAAAAAGTATCAAGTTTTAAAAAATTTGGAGCAAAGGCAGGATAAAAATGGAAAAATTCAAGAGAATAAAATGAATGTGGAAATAAAGAGAACGGATGGGTATTTTATTAATGAATATGGAAATAAGAAGTATGTTTTTGAAATAAATATTGATAAAGTAAAGGATTATTACTTTCCTGATTTTGATGAACAGAGTTAATTTTAAAAATTTTCCATTAATTGAATTTTGTAGATTTTTAAAAATTAGGGAATAATGGTATTTATAAAACTAGATCTTTTATCAAAAAATAGAAAAAATGTAAAAAAATAAAATGGAATAATATTGTATTGATTGTATAAATTTATAAAAAGAACAAAAATTAAGGGGGAAAATGATTGGAAAGGTAAAAAATAGAAGAAGCGGATATTTATTGGTAGAAATATTGATAAGTATGTTTATATTTTCTGTGCTTGTTTTTGTCATCTCTGTATTTTTAAAACGGATAATCATTGTAGAAAAGGCTAAGAAAGATAATCAGAAAATATATGAGAAAATGTATTTTTCAATGGATAAAATGGTTTTGGATATAAAAAATAGGGATTCGCAGAAATTTTCTTATGAAGGAGAAAATAATAATATTTTGGTTAGGGAAAATTTGATAGTTTTTAAATTAAATGAAATTTTTTATAAAATTGAATATGACAAAGGAAAACTTTTCGTTTCAGATGCTGAAAATATTGGAAAATTTGGAAGTAAAGTGGAAATTGGAAAATTTAATGAAGTAAAATTTGAAAAGGCAGGGAAATTACTGATTATTCGATTAAAGGAAAATAAAAATGAAGATATTAGGATTATAAAAATTTAATATTATTTATATTTTTTTCTTTAACACTGTTTCTCGTTAAGAATAATAGTTTTGTTATAATTTTTATTCTTTAAATAAGATTTAGTTTTATAAGAAAGTTAAGTTTTTGTGTTTGAATAATTAAATTCAATGTAAATTGAGGTTTTAGATAATGAAAAATAGATATTTTAGTTTGATAAGAAGTAAAAAATTGAATAGGAAAAAATCAAAATCAGATAATAAAATAACAAAAAATAATAAAAGAAATGTAGGAGCAAGTCTAGTTTATGTTCTAGTGGTTTTGTCAATAATATCAGCATTTTCAATTAATTTTGTGTATTATGTGCAACAAAAGAAAGATATGGTATTTTTGAAAAGCCATAAAGAAAATAAAATAGAGAAAAAAATTTTGGTTCAGATGGAAAATAAGAATGTGGAAAAAATTTTGGAAAGAGGGATTAATTTTGATGGAAATTTGATTTTGATGGGGAAGAAAGAACGGTATTTTGATAGTATTTTAAAAAAAGATGGAAAGAATATCGAATTTAAAAATTTAATATTTTTAGTAAAAGATACTGAAAGCATTGGAAATTATAGGATTAAATCTATAAGTGATGAAAATAATAATGAATATTCTTTACCGCTTGAGGAAAATAAAGTTTATAGTGAATTAAAAATTGTATTTGCAAGGAAAATTTTAGGTGAAGAAATTTTGTTTCAGGAAAAAGTTGGGTTTAGGAGGGGAAGTCCGCTGGAGGTGGAGATGAGGGTTGTGGAATCAGAATTTTTATAGGGTTGTATCCAATGTTTTTTTGGGTAAAATTATAGAATTTAAAAAATTATAAAAATAAAAAATACTATATTATTTAAAAGATTAATAATTAAAATATTAAAGGGGGAGTGATGGAAGAAAAAATAAAAATATATATAAGAAGCAGAAATAAAGTTTATATATATTTTAATAATGAAATATATTTTTTTGAAAATCAAGAGTTGGAAATGGCTCTGGAGTCGTTTTTTGAGGAAAATAACATTGGAAAAAATTTAAAATTGGCTGTAATTTTGCATTATTCGTATTTTTTGTTTGATAATTTTAATGGAAATGTGGCAGAATCTAGCAAGAAGGAAAATAGTGTTGAAGATTCAGGGAAAAAATCTATAAAATTTGAAGATATTTCAGGAATTTTAAAGAAAAAAATTAATTTTGTAAAAAGAAAAATGGTTATAAATCATTTTGAAAAGCAGTTTTTAGATATTTATTTGGACAAAAGGGAAATTTTTAAAATAAAAAATTGCTTAAAAAAATATTCGGCAGTAGTTTCAGAACTGAAAGTTGATTTTGAAACTGTTTATAGTTATTTTAAGGATAAAAATTTTGAAGCAAATCAGAGAGAGAAGTTTGAAAATGAAAATAATATTTTTAAAAACGAAGGAAATTTTCAAGATGTAAATGGGAATATTGAAGAGATTCAAGAAATAGAGATTTTTAAAAATGAGGATGTAAAAAAAAATCAAGAAATGGAAGTTTTTGAAAATAAAGCTGTGAATAGAGATTTTGCTGAGATTGAAGAAATTGATATAAATGAGAATAATAACTTAGAGAATGAAAATGATAAAATTGAAATTTTGCAGTTGGGGGAAGAAAATAGCCTTAGAATTTTGATCGAGAACGAGAAAATTATTGAGATTGAAAAAATTGAATTGAAAATTGAAGATGTGGATGATGTTGAAAATTTTGATTTTGGAGATATGATAGTTGTCGGAGATGGAGAAAATGATGTAAAAATTATATTTTCAGGGGCAGAGTTTTCGGATAATGTTGATTTTATGAAGAAAAGGGCTGTTTTTGATGGGGAAAGTGTGAAAAGTATAAAGGTTTTGGATATTGCTATTGCTGGAATTTTTATATTTGCATATTTCCTGATTTACAATTTAATTCCGCTTCAGAAAAAAACTGTGGAAAATGAAATTATTCAGAAGGAGATAAAGTCGCTAGAAAAGGATTATTTGAAAAGAAAGGCTGAAGAACTTCCTAATTATTCAAAGGAACTTACGACTCTTCGTGAAATTGATAACGGAATAAAGAGGCGGGAGTATTATTCAGTTATAAAATTTTTAGTTGAAAATAGTAAAAATGGTATTGATTATACGAAAATTAATTATGAAAAGGCAAAATGGACTGTACAGGGGGAAATGGAAAATTTTAATAATTTTGAGAAACTTGAGAATAATATTTTGAGAAGATATCCAAATTCTGAATTGGGGTATTTGAAAGATAATGATACAGCAACGGTTTTTGAATATGTGATTGAGCCATTTTAAAATTAAAAAATAATAGGAAGAGAAAAATGATAAAATTAAATTTTAAGATAATGATACTTATAGTTGGAATTGTTTTTATGTTGGTAAGTATTAATAAAAAGTATGGAAAATATAAGGAAATTTTGAATAATAGAAAAATTTTAATTGAAAATAAAAGGAATTTGGAAAATAAAATTGTGAATGTGGTGGAAAGTAAAAATGCCGAAAGAAGCAAAATTATGAGAGAATATAACGAAATAATCGCAATTGCAGAAAAATTGTCGTTTTTGTCAATAAAAAATGAATCGGAATTTAAGAAAATGATTTATGTATTCTCACACGACAGTGGACTGAAAATGAAGGAAATCTCAAAGTCTGAGAATATATGGGAAAGAAATGGGTACAGACTTAAGTATATTCATTTTACAGTATATGGAAGTTTAAATAATTTTGGAAAATTTATTTATTTTGTGAACAAAAGTAAAAAATATATTGACACATCTAAAATATTTATGGAACTTACGAGCGATGGATTTAAAATCTCACTGGGATTTATAGAGAAGGTTGAAAATAAAAGTAAAATTAGTATTTAGTGAGATTTTTTATTGCAAAAAATGTAGAAGTTAGATATAGAGGAACGATTTATTATTAAAAAATTATAAAGAATAAAAAGATCAAAATTGAAAAAAGGGGAGGAATTAAAATTTTGAAGGGAAAGAAAAAATTTAGGTTTATAACTGCTTTAATTTTGTTTTTTTATTTTTCAGGAAATAATATTTTTGGAGCAAAAGTAGCTGATTATGTTAATAAAAGTGATGTTGAAAATGCTAGAAAAATATTTATTTATGAAGTTCCAAAGAAAGTGCAAACTGATAATAAAAAAAAGACAAATGATGGGAATAAAGCTAAAAACAATAGTAATCAAGATAGTAAAAATAGTCAGAATGTAAATAAAAATAATAATTCTGCCAATAAAAAAGAAGAAAATAAAAATAAAGGAAGTAACCAGAGTCAAATTCAAAATCAAGTACAGCAAACTGTGAAGGAAATAAAAAAGAAAACTGGAGAAGTTGATTTGGAATATAGAAATGGGAAGGATATTACTGAGGCACTTAATGGTTTTTTTGGGTTTGAAGTGATTGGAATTGATAATAAGGTAATCTTTAGCGGAGATGAGAATAAAATCGAAGAGATGAGAAGAATTATAAAATCACTAGATAAAGAAAAGGAGCAAGTTATAATAAAGGGAACTATAATTGATACAAGTTCTAATTTATTTGAGAGACTTGGTATTGACTGGAGCATAAATGGTGATAATGCAAATACAAGCAAGGATAATTTAGTAGCAAAATTTTTGAATGGAGAAGTTTCAATTGCCTCAATTTTTTCTAAAGGAGGAAAGTTTTTAGGGATAGATTTTAATTTATTGAAGGAAAATGGGGATATACGGATTGAGGCTATGCCGACACTGATGATTATGGAAAATGAGGAAGGAGAATTGAAGGTTACGGAAGAAGTACTGGTTGGAGAAAAGAAAACTACGAAAAATGATACTGAATATGTAGAGCCAATTTTTTCTGAAGCCGGAATTGTTTTTAGAATAAATCCTGAAATTAGGAAAATTAATGGAGTGAAGAAAATTTTGCTTAAAATTGATACAGAAATAAGTAATTTTAGACTAACTTCAAGTTACAATGCCTCTTCTGGTGCTAAACAAAAAAACCAGACAAAAACAACAATTACATTAAATAATGGAGGTTCGACTTTTATTGGCGGATTAAAGCAGGATGTAAGTAAGGAGACAATAAGAAGAGTTCCATTTCTATCAAAAATCCCTATAATTGGTCCACTATTTAAGTATCGCAGAAATAATAGGGAAGTGCGGGATATTTATATTGAAATTGAAGCGATTATACAAGATAAAACTTAATAGATAAAATAATTTTTTTGATTTTTTTCAAATCATATAAAAAATTTATAAATTATACTGGAAATTTCAAAAATATGTAGTATAATATTAAGTAAAGACTATAGTAAAACTACTTTAAAACAGAATACAAAGGTTATGACTATTTATTCAAACCCTGAGTTTATATAATTTTAATAGTTTGATTTTAAATAGGTTCGAGTATGAAATTAAAAATATAATCGAATTCTTTTAATATTAAATTTAATATTGAACTGTCATATTATTTCTTATTTAAAAATAGCAAATTTGTCATAACTTTTAAATTTAGTTTTGAAGCGTGTTTTTAATGAATATAATTATAAATTAACTAATTTGAATTTAGGAAAGGAAAAAAATGGTTTCAATTCAAAGGATTGAAGAAATAATAAAAAAATTTAATGATATTAGAATAGCTGTTATTGGTGATATGATGTTAGATGAATATTTGATTGGAAAAGTAAACAGAATTTCTCCAGAAGCTCCTGTTCCGATTGTGAACATAGAAAAGGAAAGATTTGTACTTGGAGGAGCTTCAAATGTAGCAAATAATTTGACTTCGCTTGGAGGAAAGGCTTATGTCTATGGGGTTATTGGAAATGATGCTAATGGAGAAAAATTTGTTAAAGAACTTGAAGTCAAAAATGTAAATTCTGATGGAATTGTTAAAGATGATACACGTCCAACGATTATTAAAAGCAGAGTTTTATCTCAAGGACAGCAGTTGTTAAGGTTAGATTGGGAAAAGGATACTGATATTTCAGAAGATATTCAAAATAAGATTTTAGAAAATTTTGAAAAGAATATTGAAAATATTGATGCAGTATTGCTTTCAGATTATAACAAAGGATTGCTTACGAATAATTTATCTAAAAAAGTAATTGAAATAGTTAAGAAACATAATAAAAGGGTAATGGTTGATCCAAAACCGCAAAATTTTAAAAATTATGTTGGAGCAACTTCAATGACTCCAAATAGAAAAGAAATTCTGGATTATTTTGGAATGAAAAAATTTACAAGTGAAGAGCAGATCGCTGAAAAAATGGCACAATTAAAGGAAGAACTAAAATTGGATAGTGTTGTGCTTACTAGAAGTGAAGAGGGAGTTTCATTATTTAAGACTAAACATAAGAGAATACCGACTGTGGCAAGGGAAGTTTACGATGTGACAGGTGCTGGAGATACATTTATATCAACATTTTTACTTTCAATATGTGCTGGAGCGGATTTATATGAGGCTGGGGTAATTGCAAATATGGCATCTGGAATTGTAGTTGCAAAAATAGGAACAGCTGCTGCGACACAAGATGAAATATTAGAATTTTATAAGGATAATGATAGTATATTAAAAAGTATATAAAAATTAACAGTTATAGAAATTAAGATAAAAATAAAAAGAAAAGGAAGTGAAGTTATGGCAATTATTGCAGCAGTTGAAGCTGGGGGAACTAAATTTATTTGTGGATTGGGGACAGAAGATGGAAAGGTTATAGACAGAATAAGTATTCCAACTACAACGCCAAAAGAGACTATGGAAAAAGTCGTCGAATATTTTAAGGACAAGGAATTTGATGTAATAGGAGTTGGAAGTTTTGGACCAATTGATCCTGTAAAAGGTTCTAAAACTTATGGATATATTACAAAAACTCCAAAACCTTACTGGAGTGATTATGATTTAATAGGAGAATTAAAAAAACATTATGATGTTCCAATGGAATTTGATACTGATGTAAATGGAGCGGCACTTGCGGAAAGCTGGTGGGGTGCTGGAGAAAATCTTAAAAATGTTATGTATATTACAGTAGGAACTGGAATTGGTGCTGGAGCAGTTGTCGATGGAAAAATGCTTCAAGGGTTAACACACCCTGAAATGGGTCATATATTTTTAAAAAGACATAAGGATGATAAATTTGAAGGAAGATGTCCTTTTCATAAGGACTGTATGGAAGGAATGGCAGCAGGTCCTGCAATAGAGGACAGATGGGGTAAAAAAGGATTTGAACTTGCTGACAGATCTGAAGTTTGGGATATGGAGGCATATTATTTGGCTCAAGCTGTAGTAAATTACATTTTGATTTTATCACCACAAAAAATAATTATGGGTGGAGGAGTTATGAAGCAAAAGCAACTGTTCCCATTAATTAGAAAATACGTATTAGAATTTTTGAATGGTTATGTTCAAAAAGAGGAAATTTTGGAAAAAATTGATGATTATATTGTTTATCCTGGACTTGGAGATGAAGCAGGATTTGTTGGTTCAATTGCATTAGGAAAAATTGCGTTGGAAAATAGTAAAAAATAAAAATTAATTGATAATTAATCAGGGGGGATTAATTAAAATGAGAAATATTATAAAGGGCAACGAAACCAAAATAAACGAAAAAGATTTGCTATCTTTTACTAAAAGCGTGTATTATTTGTTAAATGGTAAAATTTCACTAATTGATACACTTGGAATTATTGCTCAGAATTATGATGGAGATTTGAAAAACAGGATAATTCGTACAAAACAGCAAATTGAAAAGGGAGTTTCACTTCATAGGGCTTTTTCTAAAATTACTTTAGATAGAGAATTTATGGAAATGATTAAAATTGGGGAAGAAACTGGGAATTTAGAAATAGTTTTTAAGAATTTGTATGAAAAGTATGAATTTAATCAGAAAATAAAAAAAGATATAAAAAATTTAAGTATTTATCCATTAACAGTTATAATTACAGCGTTAGTTATTGTATTTATACTGTTAAAGTTTGTTGTACCTAAATTTGTCTTAATTTATTCAGATATTGGGCAGGAATTGCCGAAAGTTACACAGATTGTTATAAATATTAGTAAAATAGTTGATAAATATGGAATTATTTTATTGATGACTATAGTTTTTTTGTTCTTTTGTTTAAAAAAATGGAAAGAGCAAAATGAGAAGATTTTTGAAAGAAAAATTTTAGGAATAAAAGTTATTGGAAAAATGTATAAAAATATTTGTATATTAAATTTTACGAGAAATATGTATTCTTTGACAGATGCTAATGTTCCGTTAATTCAATCCCTAAAAATGTGTACAAATTCTAAAAGCTATGTTTTAAATGAAGAGCTGAAAAAAATTATTTTGAAAATAGAAAAAGGTGAGAGTATTCAAAAATCATTTAAAAATACAACTTTTTTTGACAATGAGTACATAAGTTTTCTCACAATTGGAGAAAAGACTGGGGAAATGAAAATATCATTTTTTAACCTAAATGAAATTTATTACGAAAAAGTTAGTGAAAAGATAAAATGGATTTTGAAAATGTTTGAGCCACTTTCAATAATTTTTATTGGAATAATTATTGGGTTGATCGTATTTTCAGTTATGTTGCCTATTTTTAAAATGGGGGAAATGTTGTAAATATCAAATGAAAAATATAAAAAATTAAAATTGAAAATTAGAATTTTGGATTTAACACAAATAACTTTATTCTTCATTATTAAAATATAGAATTTATTATGAATTTTATTAGTAAAGAGGAAGAAAGATTTCTTATAAGCAAATAAATAAAATATAATATATGTTTTTAATAAGAGGAATAAGTTGTTTGGTTTATCTAAAGTAATTTGGATTATAGTAAAGTTTAAAATTAGACTCAAAAGTTATGAGCATGTTACTTAAATTTTATAGGTTTAATTTTAAATGGATGTTAATAGACGATAGATATGTTCGATAACCTAAGTTTTTATCTTTACAAGGGATCAATATTCCTTGCTTCAGAATATTTATTTTACTAAATTCTGAGTTTGTATAGTTATCAAACAGGTCTAATAAAAGAAAAAAGGAAAATTTATGATAGAAAATTTTATAGAATCATCAAAATATACACAAAATTTGTTTAAAATAAAAAATGAGATCGTACAGGAAATAAAAAAGGAGAGTTTAGAACAAAATGTCCCGATTATTACAGATGAAGTGCTAAAGTATATGATTTTTACTGCAAGAAATATAAAAGCGAGAAATGTTTTGGAAATTGGCACGGCGACAGGATATTCAGGACTTTTTTTGGCACAAATCGCTAATGAAAATGATGGATTTTTAACAACAATGGAAATTGATGAAATTCGTTATGGAAAAGCTGTGGAAAATTTTAAGAAACTTGGATTATTTGAAAAGAATAAAATGGTTTTTGGAGATGCTTTAAAAGAAATTCCAAAACTTGATAAGAATATGAAGTATGATTTTATTTTTATTGATGCTTCAAAAGGGCAGTATTTGAAGTTTTTTGAAATGAGTTATGAACTTCTCAATGAAAATGGAATTATTTTTATTGATAATCTCATGTTTCGTGGACTAGTTGCGGCAGACAAGGAAGAAATTCCAAAAAGATATAAGACAATTGTAAAAAGACTTAAAGAATTTATAGAAAAATTAAATGAAGAGTATAATTTTGTACTTCTGCCGTTTGGAGATGGAGTTGGAATAGTAAAAAAATAAATCCTGTTAGACATATTTGGCAATTATTAAATATGGAAAGTATTACTCAAGAAGTCAAACATCTTGTCAAAAATAAAAGAAAAGTATTAAAGTTGTCGAATATATTTATTTAATAGATATGTTCGATAACCTAAGTTTTTTATCTATACAAGGGGTCAAGACCCCTTGCTTCAAGATATTTATTTTATTAAATTCTAAGTTTGTATAGTTATCTAACAGGTCTAATGTTAAAGTGATTTGTATAATTTTGTGAAGATACAAGAAAGAGAAGTGAGGAGAAATGAAATTTCTTTTGTATAATATTCGATATGGGACTGGAAAATATTTGAATCAGCCGTTTAAGCATATGCGAGGGTATTTGGGACGCTCTGTAAGGCATATATATCGCATTGGGAAATTTATTAATAAATATAAGCCTGATATTGTGGGACTTGTAGAAGTTGATCTTGGCTCATTTAGAATGTACAGCAGAAATCAGGCTACGCTTCTTGGGAGAATTACGAGAAATAATAATGTTTATCAGTATAAATATGAGGAAGATTCTAATTATATGAAATTTCCGATGGTGAGAAAGCAGGGGAATGCTTTGCTTTCTAAAAATCCTGTTTTACGAGAAGAATTTCATTATCTGGATATTGGAATGAAAAAATTGATTATTGAGGTGGAAACGGAAGATGTAGTAGTGTTTCTGGTTCATTTGGCACTTGGGGGAAAAACACGACAGAAACAGATTGTTCAGCTTTACAATTTTGTGAAAAACTGCAAAAAGCCAGTTATAGTCGCTGGAGATTTTAATGTGTTCTGGGGTGAAGAGGAGATTGAAATGTTTTTGCAAGCTTCAAATTTACGAAATATAAATATAAGGAAAGATTTTACTTTTCCAAGCTGGAATCCAAAACGAGAACTTGATTTTATACTTTGTTCAGAGGAAATAAAAGTAAAAAGTTATAAAGTTATACAAACTCAGCTTTCAGATCATCTGCCAATATTAGTTGATTTTGAAATTGTAAAATCAGAAAAAAGATAGTTTTTTGTTCATAAAATCTAAATCATTAATTTTGTTAATGGTATCATTAAAAACTTATATATTTGATATATTGATTTTGTATTATTTTTCTGCTATAATAGATTTATCAAAAAATAAATTAAAATGATAGGAGGAAAAGATTATGAAAATGATAAGAAGGATAAGGGATAATAAATTTGCACAATTTAATTATAAACCCTTGTCAGATGGTGTATAATCATTTTTATAATGGATTCCTGTTTTACATAAAAATTTTAGTTTTGCCAATGACTTTTGGGTTGTTGGCTCTTTGTTTTTATATACAATTTGTATAATTTTATTTAGAGCCTGTAAAAAGGGCTTTTTTTTATAAAAAAGTAGGGAGATGGTAATTATGATAAAAGTTGGAGTTATTGGAGCGACTGGGTATGCTGGGCAGCAGCTTGTATGGATATTGAATAATCATAAAGAAGTGGAGATTAAATTTATTTCTTCGTATTCAAATGCTGGAGAGAATATAAGCGAGGTGTATGAAAATTATAAAAAATATTTTGAGAAGAAATTGATTTCGCAGAAAGAGGCTGAAGAGAGTTTTGGAAAAATTGATGTGCTGTTTTTGGCATTGCCACATGGATTGTCGGAAAAAATGACTAAGAAGGCACTTGAAAATGATGTAAAAGTTTTTGATCTGGGAGCAGATTTCAGGTTAGATGATTCAGAAACTTATGAAAAATGGTATGATGTTAAACATGAGTTTCCTGAAATTAATCAGAGTGCAGTTTATGGCTTACCTGAACTGAATAGGGGAAAAATAAAGAAAAGTCAAGTCATTGCTTGTCCTGGCTGTTATCCGACATCGGCGATACTAGGGACAGCACCACTTTTGAAAAATAAAGTTGTAAAAACAGATAAAATAATAATTGATTCAAAGTCTGGGGTTTCAGGAGCAGGGAGAAATGCGAAAATAGATACAATTTTTACAGAAGTAAATGAAAGTTTTAAGGCTTACGGAGTTTTAAAGCATAGACATACGCCTGAAATAAAGCAGGAAATGGATAAACTGTCAGAAAGCGATATAAACGTAGTGTTTACTCCGCATTTATTACCGATAAATAGAGGGATTCTTTCAACAATTTATTTGGAAGTGAATGAGGAATGGAAGGAGAAGTTGACTGAAGAAAAAATTTATGAAATTTATAATGAGTTTTATAAAAATGAGTATTTTATAAGGGTTACTGAAAATTTGCCCGAGATAAAAAATGTAAAAAATAGCAATATTTGTGAAATTGGTGTCCGTTATGACTCGAAAACTGGGAATATTATTGTAATTTCTGCGATTGATAACCTTATAAAAGGTGCAGGAGGTCAAGCTGTTCAAAGTATGAATATTATGTTTGAGCTTGAAGAAAATATGGGACTGGAATTTTTATCAATGTATATATAAGTTAATTTTTAAAAGGAGTGATGTTTATGAAAATAATAAAAGATGGGACAATTACTAATGTTAAAGGGATAAAGGCGGCAGGAATATCGGCACAGTTGAAAAAAAGCGGGAAAAAAGACTTGGCATTGATTTACAGCGAGAAAAAGGCAGTTTCAGCTGCGGTTTTTACAAAAAATCTTGTAAAGGCGGCTCCGATTATTTTAAATATGGAAAATATAAAAAATGGAAATACACAGGCGATTATTGTAAATAGCGGGAATGCTAACTCGTGTACTGGAGAAACTGGACTTGAAAATGCTAAAAAAATGACAGAATTTGCAGCAAATGAGCTGGGACTCAAAAAAGAGGAGATTTTGGTACAGTCTACTGGAATTATTGGGGTTCAGCTGGATATGAAAAAGATAGAAACTGGAATTAGTAAAATTTGCAAGGAAATATCGGAAAATGGGGGAAATGATGCGGCAACTGCGATTATGACAACGGATACTTTTACAAAACAAATTTGTGCAGAAATTGAAATAGATGGAAAAACAGTAACAGTTGCAGGAATGGCAAAAGGTTCTGGGATGATACATCCAAATATGGCTACAATGCTTGCTTTTACAGTAACGGATGTAAATATTGAAAAATTGTTGCTGCAAAAAATATTTTCCGAAATTACAGATAGCACATTTAATATGATTTCAGTTGACGGAGATACAAGTACAAATGACATGGCTTGTGTTTTGGCGAATGGACTTGCGGGAAATGAGAAAATTGTTGATGAAAATACGGATGGATATATTGAATTTAAAGAGGCATTGCATAAAGTAAATGAGGAATTGGCTAAATTAATTGCAAAAGATGGCGAAGGTGCTACAAAATTAATTCAAGTTACGACAAATGGCGCAGAAACTCAGAAAGATGCAAAAAAAGTTTCAAAATCAGTTATCACTTCAAGTCTTTTCAAGGCGGCAGCTTTTGGTGGTGATCCTAATTGGGGAAGAATTTTGTGTGCGGTCGGATATTCAGAGGCAAATTTAAAAACTGATAAAGTTAATATTTTTCTAAAAGCTGGAAATGATATGGTTCAAGTTGCGAAAAATGGGATGGCACAAGATTTTGATGTTCCGATGGCTGAGAAAATTTTGAAGGCTGAAACGGTTGAAATAATTATTGAGTTAAATGATGGGGAGTTTGAAGCGACTGCTTGGGGATGTGATTTGAGTTATGATTATGTGAAAATTAATGCGGAGTATCATACTTAATATTTTTTAAAATTAAATTTTTGAAAAACTCAAAAAATGAGAAAAATTTTAATAAAAAGAAAGGAAAAATATGATTTCAAATTTAGATAAAGCAAAAATTTTAGTAAAGGCGTTGCCGTTCATAAAAAAGTATCATAGTAAAACGATTGTAATTAAATATGGCGGAAGTGCGATGGTCAATCCTGTTGCACGTGAGCAGTTTATTCAAGATGTAGTTCTTATGAAGTATGTTGGGATAAATCCTGTGATTGTGCATGGTGGCGGGCCTGAGATAAACGAGATGCTTCAAAAAATTGGGAAAGAGAGCAAATTTGTTGCAGGAAATCGTGTAACTGATGAGGAAACTATGGAGATTGTGGAAATGGTGCTTTCAGGGAAAGTAAATAAAGGAATTGTTGCGGATATTAATAAATATGGCGGAAAAGCTGTTGGACTTAGTGGAAAAGATGGGAATATGTTGTTTGTTGAGAAGAAGTTTGTTGAAGTTGATGGAGAGAAGGTTGATATTGGGTTCGTTGGAGAGATTAAGGAAATTAATACGGAAGTTATAAAATTGTTGGAGTCGAATGATGTGATTCCTGTGATTTCGTCTATTGGAGTTGATAAAAATGGTCAGACATACAATATTAATGCAGATTATGTGGCAGGTGCGATTGCTGGGAAATTACAAGCTGACAGATTGGTATTTTTGACGGATGTTGATGGAATATTGCTTGATTACCATGATAAGCAGACACTTATTGATGAAATTGATGTGAAAAAAGTGAATGATTTAATCGAGCGAGGAATTATTAGTGGTGGAATGTTGCCAAAAGTTATGACTTGCTTGAATGCAATTGAAAATGGAGTGGAAAACGTCGTTATTCTAAATGGAAAATTGGAACATTCTATGATTCTTGAGTTGTTTACGGTTGAGGGGGCTGGAACGTTAATTAGAAAGCATGAAAATTCAAAAAGCTAAGATTATTTGAGAAAGCGAAAATATTCTAAAGTTGAAAATTAGAAAATTTTCAAATATCTGCAATAGAAAATTAAGAAAGAAGTGATAAGATGTTATTAAATGTGTATAATCGATATAATGTAATTTTTGAAAAGGGAAAAGGAACATACATCTACGACAATGAAGGGAATGAGTATTTAGATTTTGTGTCGGGAATTTCTGTAAATTGCCTGGGACATGCAAGTCCTGTGATTACAAAGGCTTTGATAGAGCAAAGTCAAAAATTGGTACATATTTCTAATTTGTATTACAGTCAGCCACAGTTGGATTTGGCAAAAAAACTTACGGATAATAGTGAAATGGAGAGAGTTTTTTTCACAAATAGCGGAACCGAAGCAATTGAGTTGGCATTAAAGATTGCTAGAAAATACGGGAATAATTTGTCATGTGATGAAAATGGGAATAAAATCACTGATAAAACAGAAATAATTTATATGAAAGATTCGTTTCACGGCAGAAGTACTGGAGCATTGGCAGTCACTGGTCAGCCTAAGTACCAAAAACCGTTTAAACCATTGATGAAAAATGTTACTGAATGTAATTTTAATGATGTTCAAGATTTAAAAGCGAAAGTGAGCGAAAAAACTGCTGCCATTATCTTGGAGCCAATTCAGGGAGAAAGTGGACTTGAGAGTGCTACACCTGAATTTATCGGAACTATAAAAGAATTGAGTGAAAAATATGATACGCTTGTGATTTTTGATGAAATTCAATGTGGAATGGGAAGAACTGGAAAATTGTTCGCTTACGAGAATTTTGATTTAGTGCCAGATGTAATTACGATTGCAAAATCTCTTGGTGGCGGAGTTCCAATCGGAGCTTGCCTGACAAAAGGAAAGGCAAATGATGTGCTAGTTCCTGGCGATCACGGTTCAACTTATGGTGGAAATCCATTGGTTTGTGCCGTTGCAAATGCTGTTTTGCACGAATTAATTGACAATAAATTAGTTGAAAAAAATGTTGTAGAAAAGGGACAATATTCTGTGAAAAAATTAGAAAAATTAAAGGAAAAATTCGATTTTATCGAAGAAATTCGTGGAAAAGGACTGCTTTTGGGAATAAAATTTGATGATAAGAAAATTTTGGCGAAAGATATTGTTTTAAAAGCATTGGAAAATGGGTTGCTGCTAGTTGGAGCTGGGAATAATGTTGTAAGATTTTTTCCACCATTTAATGTGGCAAATGAAGAAATTGACAAAGCTGTTTGCATTTTGGAGAAAGTTTTAGGAATATTATTGTAAATTAGAAATTATTGAGGTAAAATTATATCGAAAGAATAAAGAATTTAGAGTAGAGATTTCCATGAAAACTTTAAGAAATATTGCAGTACTTTTTATTCTAACTGATTTAATAAATTTTGGTGCATCGGATATTGAAGGGAAAATTGCTCAAATTAGGAAGGATTTTTCGAGTACTAATGCTGTAAAAAATTATGTGATTAAAGAAGTTGAAGATTCAGAACAAAGCACAGATAGTGGAGTTGTGAAATATTATTTGCAAGATGGAGTTGTTAAAAAAATTGTGGCTGAATATTTTGGAGAAAGTGGAAATAACTTGACAGAATATTATATAAAAAATGGGAAAGTTTATTTTATTTTTGATAAGACTGAAAAATATAATGTGCCGTATTATGTGGATTCTAAATGGTATAAAGAAAATGAGATAAAAAATGGAGAAATCTTTGATAAAAGAAAATCGAATTTTTTTGAAAAACGATACTATTTTGATGAAAATGAAAAATTAATTCGGTATATTGATGAGAATAAAAAGATTGTTGAGAATGGGAAAAAATTAAGGGAAACTGAGAAAAATATGTTGAAGGAATATTTTAGAATAAAAAAATAAAATAGGCAACTGTAAAAGTAAAATTGATGAAAATTGAATAACAGCAGTATTTATAATCACAAGGATTGAAATTCCTTGTCAGAGAATAGAGAAAAACAAGAAAATTAAATATTAACAAATACTATATTTAATGAAATTTTTGTATTTTTACAAATGTCTTAAAAAAATAAAAATTAAGGAGAAATTATGTTAAAAGGAAAATCATTTTTAAAATTATTAGATTTTACAACGGAGGAGTTGCAGTATTTACTGGATTTATCAAAAAAATTGAAGGCAGATAAGAAAAATGGAACTGAGAAAAAAATGATGTCTGGAAAAAATATTGCTTTGATTTTTGAGAAAACTTCTACTAGAACGAGATGTGCTTTTGAAGTGGGAGCTTATGATCAAGGTGCAAATGTTACTTATATTGGACCTTCTGTGTCACAAATTGGGGACAAGGAGTCTATGGAAGATACTGCGAAAGTTTTAGGAAGATTTTATGATGGAATTGAGTACCGAGGATATGGACAGGAATTGGTCGAAACTTTGGCGGAACATTCTAGTGTACCTGTGTGGAATGGGCTTACAACTGAGTTTCATCCGACACAGGTTTTAGCGGATTTTTTGACTATTTTGGAAAAAAAGGGAACTTTGAAAGGAATTAAGTTTGCATATCTTGGGGATGGGAAAAATAATATGGCAAGTTCACTTATGATTGGTGCAGCAAAATTTGGGATGGATTTTACGATTGTTGCTCCAAAAGAATATTTTCCAGATAAAGAACTAGCTGAAACTGCTTTGAAACTGGCTGAGGAAAATGGAGGACGTATTTCATTTACGGATGATAGAATTGGCGGAGTGAAGGATGCGGATATTGTTTATACGGATGTGTGGGTGTCGATGGGAGAATCTTATGATGTGTGGGAAGAAAGAATAGATCGGCTTTCATATTATCAGGTAAATAGCGAGCTTATAAAACACGCAAAGGATGATTACTTGTTTATGCACTGTCTGCCTGCATTTCATGACTTGAATACAAAAGTTGCAAAGGAAATTGAGAAGAAGTACGGAATTAAGGAAATGGAAGTTACCGATGAAGTTTTTAGAAGTAAAAATTCTGTTGTATTCGATGAGGCGGAAAATCGGATGCATACAATAAAGGCTGTGATGGTGGCAACTTTAGGAGATGGAGAATATCCTTTATAAAAAGTTTTTGGAGTTTATTTTTTAAAAAGTTAAGAATGAAAATAAAAAAGTTATTTTGTAGGAATTAGAATTCTTCTTATAAAATAGCTTTTTTTGCATTATTTCCTGTTTGAACAGTAATTTCTTAACAAGAGTACTTGAATCTTGTCAGTAAATAAGTGAGATAGAATTTCTATTTTTTAGTGCTAATGATTTGAAATAAAAAATTTGAAATAAATAATTATATATGATATACTAAAAAAAATAAATATAAGCAATTTAATGGTATTAAAAATATGTTGGGAGGAGTTTATGGATAATAATAGAATTAGCGAACAGAAGTCTATTGCAGGTTTAAGGGCTAATGCTGCCGCTTTTCTTGTAAATTTGAGTTTTTTTACAATAATTGGAGGCTTAATAGTTCCAATTTTTGCATTGATTTTAGAAGATAAGAATAGTTTTGTGAGATCATACGCAAAACAAACTATGGCTATATGGGTTTTATTAATTGTTTCAGGAGTGTTAAATTTTATTATAATTATTGGAAATATTTTATATTTTATAATTTTTATTGTGTTGGCTATATTGCAAATTATTGCAACTATTTCATCAATTTTGGAAAAGGAATTTAAAATTCCTTATGTTGAAAAAATTATAAATCTTTTGTTTTTACATTAATTAATGCTATTTTTTATTTAGCAAAGGTGAGAATTTTTGTTATTAAGTAAAATTGAGAATAGGATTTTGTATTGTAAGGTTATAATTGTAGAGTAATTCTGATAAAAGTACACCAAAGTATATTATTTAGGTGTATTTTTTTATCTCTAGTTTATTTTGATTGAAATTCCAAGTTTTTGATTAGGGATTAAATTTTCATGTCAGCAAATAAATAAAATAATATATTTGATCTAAAATAATTTGATGTTTGAAAAAATTAATTATATGTTGAAAAAAGTTTTGGGGCAGTTCACAAATCATAGTAAAAATGTTATAATATCAAATGTATTCAAATTTGTTTTGTTATTCTGATTATTAATGATGTCTGGTAATTAGAATTTTAGTCAATGTGTTTATGAAAAAAGGGAGAGAATGTTGAATATTACATTATATAGAAAATATCGACCGCAGAATTTTGATGAAATTGCGGGGCAGGAATTTGTGTTGAGGGCTATAAAAAATTCCCTTAGGGAGAATAAGCTGTCACACGCGTATTTATTCACAGGGCCACGTGGTGTTGGGAAAACTACTATTGCTAGGCTTATTGCTAAAGGTGTGAATTGTTTGAATAGTGAAAATGTGACGGATAATCCTTGTGGAAAATGTGAAAATTGTCGTGAAATTTCTTCTGGGATCTCGATGGATATGATTGAAATTGATGCAGCTTCTAATCGTGGGATTGATGAAATTCGTGAATTAAAGGAAAAGATAAATTATCAGCCTGTTAAAGGAAGAAAAAAAATATATATAATTGATGAAGTTCATATGCTTACAAAGGAGGCATTTAATGCACTTTTAAAAACATTGGAAGAACCGCCGGCACACGTTATATTTATTCTTGCGACAACAGAGATTGATAAGATTCCAGATACTGTTATTTCCAGATGTCAGCGTTATGATTTTTTACCAATTGATAAGAAGGATATAAAAAAATTGCTTCAAAATGTGGCAAAAAAGGAGAACATTAAGATTGATGATGCAAGTCTGGATTTAATTTATCGGAAGTCTGAAGGAAGTGCAAGGGATAGTTTTTCTATTTTTGAGCAAGTTGTATCAAATTTTAATAATGAGGAAATTAATCTTGAAAAGACTCAGAAAGCCTTGGGAGTGGTGCCTTATGTGATTTTAGAGGAATTTCTGAATTTGATAAAAAAAAGTGATAAGGAAAAACTTGTTGATTTTATTGACAAGATTTGGGAAGATGGACTTGTAATCGAAACTTTTTTAAAGGATTTTTCCTATTATTTGAAAGAGCAGTTTAAAAAGCAAACAGATTTATCAGTGGATTTTTTACTGGACACAATAAGTGCGATTTTTTTTACTTTGAATGAATTTAAGTATGAAGAGGATAAAAGATTGCTCGGGTATGTGCTTGTGTATGAACTTTATAAAAATCAGAAGAAAAATTCAAATAAAAATAAAATTTTGAAAACTGAAGATTTCACTTCAAATAGATCTGTTATTGATAAAAATTATATTAAAGATGTGTCAGATCATATTTATAAAAAAGTTATGAGTCAAATTTCAGAAAACTCAGAAATTGTAAATCCAGCTGTTACAGTGGAAATGACTGATGTAAAAAAAATAAAAAGAGCAGAAGAATTAGAAAACATGGAAAAAGCTGACAAAAATTACGATATTTCAGTTTTTTCTGAAAAATGGAGAAAAATTTTATCTGGAATAAAAAAGGAAAGTGTAATGCTAGGGGCATTATCAATAGAATGCAAGCCAGATAGAGTGGAAGAAGGAGTGCTTTTTATAAGATTTCCAAGTAATCAGAAATTTCATAGTGAACAGCTTATGATACCAGAAAAGAAAGTAAAAGTTGAAAAAGTTATTAATCAAATTTGTAATTCAGATATTGAAATAAAAACTTTTTTTGAAAATGATGATACTAAAAATGGAGAGGATAAATTTTTGAAGGATGCAGTAAAGTTTTTTGATGGTGAAATTTTAGAAAAAAAATAAATTTATTAATAATGACTTATTAATAAAAAAAGAAAGGAATGGTAAATATGAAAATTAAAGTAATTTTGAAGGAAAACATAAAAGGTGTAGGGAAAAAAGATGAAATTGTAGAAGTAAAAGATGGATATGCAAATAACTTTTTGTTAAGTAAAAATAAGGCGATACTTGCAACGCCTGAAAATGTTAATAAATTAAAGGCAAAAAATGAAAAACTCCAAAAAAATCATGATAGAGATGTAAAAAATGCTAAAGCGTTGAAGGAAACTTTGGCTTCAAAGGAAATCGTGCTAAAAGTGAAGGCTGGGGAAAATAATAAAGTGTTTGGTTCAATTGGGGCCAAGGAAATTGTGCAGGCTATAAAAGAGCAGTTAAATATTGATATTGATAAAAAGAAAGTTTCAGCAGATTCTAAAGTGAAAGAAATTGGAGTGCATAATGTGGAATTGAAGCTTCATTCGGAAGTAAAGGCTAACTTAAAAGTTAGGGTTGAGGCTAAATAGCAGGTTTATTATAAAATTTGAGATTGGAAAGTGAGAAAATTAAAAAATGGGGTTATACGATGAAGATGGGAAAAATAGCGAACCGTATAGCATAGAAGCTGAAGAAGCACTTCTTGGGTCTGTTTTTATAAATCCTAATGTTATAGGAGATGTTGTTGATATTATAACAGCTGAAGATTTTTATAAAAATAATTATAAACTGATTTTTTCTGAAATGATAAATGCCTATAATTCTGGGAAAATAATTGACGTGCTTTTGATAATTGAATCCTTGAAAAAAAAGGAATTAATGGATGAGGTTGGAGATGAAGAAGTTATTTATGATTTGACTGAAGTTGTGCCAACTGCTGCAAATGCTGTTAATTATGCCCAAATTATAAAGGATAAGTCTGTTCAGCGCCAATTAATAGCCATTGGGGAAAAAATTGTAAGAATGGCTACACGTGGGTATGAGGAAACAGATGCGATGCTTGATAAATCAGAAAGCATGATTTTTAAAATTGCAGAATCTAAACAGAAAAAAGAAATTGTAAAATTATCTGAATTAGTTCAATCTAAAGTAAAACGGCTAGATGATGGTTCGGAAGCTAAAGGAAAAATAACTGGCATTTCTTCAGGATTTAGTAGATATGACAGTATAACAAGCGGGTTTCACGGGTCTGACCTGATAATTCTTGCGGCACGTCCTGCAATGGGAAAAACTGCTTTTGCATTGAATCTTGCAATAAATGTTGCAAAGCAAGGAAAAGGAGTGCTTATATACAGTTTGGAAATGGGAAATGAGCAGTTGTTTGACAGGCTTGTGGCAAGTGAGTCGAGAGTTAGGTTAAAGGGAATAAAGGATGGAACATTGACTTCAGAAGAGCTTGTAACTTTGGGAGATGGGCTTGGGCGGCTTTCTGAGATGCCAATTTATATTTCAGATTCTGCAAGTGTGACAATGCTGGAAATAAAGGCTAATGCAAGACGGTTAAAGGCTGAAGGGAAGCTGGATTTTATGCTAATTGACTATTTGCAGTTAATAAGCCCTTCGACAAATTCGAGAAAAAGTCGTGAGCAGGAAATATCTGAAATTTCACGTTCACTAAAAATACTTGCAAAAGAGCTGAATATTCCAATTGTGACACTTTCACAATTATCCCGTGGAGTGGAGCAGAGAGTTGATAAAAGACCAATTTTATCAGATTTGCGAGAATCGGGAGCAATTGAACAGGATGCGGATATGGTAATGTTTTTATACCGTGAAAGCTATTATAACAAGGATACTGCAACAGAAGTAAACAATGTAAATATTCCAGAAAAATATGTTAAAAAACCGCAGGACTTGCCAAAGACTGGAGAAAAACAAGAAATGGAAAAAGTTGAACTGATAATTGGAAAGCACAGAAGTGGACCGACTGGTACGATAGAATTGGGATTTTTCCCGAATTATCAGCAATTTGTAAATGTTGTGGACGATGAATTTGCACCGTCTGCAGAGTAAAATAAATAAAAAAAGATAGGCGATTATAAAAATAAAGGTGATAAAGATTGAATAGTAGCAGTATTTATTATAATCACAAAGGGTCAATACCTCTTGCCAAAGTATGGAGAAAAATAATAAAGTTAAAAATTTAAAAATACTGTGGCTATTGGAATTTTTATACTTTTATGAATGGCTATAAATAAGAAAAGAATTAAGGAGAAAAAGTTAAAGAATGGAAACAAAAAAAAGAGTAGAATTATTAGCACCAGCTGGAAATATGGAAAAGTTAAAGACAGCCTTTCATTTTGGAGCTGATGCGTGTTTTGTTGGAGGAAGTGCATTTAATTTAAGGGGAATGTCTTCAAATTTTAAAAATAAGGAGTTAAAGGAAGCTGTGGATTATGTTCATAGTCTGGGGAAAAAAATATATGTAACTTTAAATATTTTTGCACATAATACAGAAATTGAATATATGCCAAGATTTATAAAGAAACTTGATGAATTTGGCGTAGATGCAGTAATTGTAGCTGATCTGGGAGTTTTTCAGATGGTTAGGGAACATGCTCCAAATATGAAGATTCATGTAAGTACTCAGGCGAACAATACAAACTGGATGAGTGTAAAAACTTGGAAGGATATGGGAGCAAAAAGAGTCATTTTGGCAAGGGAAATGTCACTTAAAGAAATCAAGACTATACGTGAAAAAGTGCCTGATGTGGAAATAGAGGTATTTATTCATGGAGCAATGTGTATGGCTTATTCTGGAAGATGTCTTTTAAGCAACTATTTTACAAATCGTGATGCGAACCGTGGAATTTGTGCACAGGATTGTCGTTGGAACTATAAGGTTATTGCAGAAGGGCATGAGGAAACTGGAGCTCATGATATTGTGGAAAATGAAGAAGGAACATACATGTTTAATGCTAAAGACTTGTGTTCGATAGAATTTATTGATAAAATAATTGAAACAGGGGTAGATTCATTAAAAATTGAGGGAAGAATGAAAAGTATTTATTATAACTCGACTGTTGTAAAACAATATAAGAGAGCATTAGATAATTATTATTCTGGAAATTATAAATATGATCCTGATTGGCTGGCTGAGCTTAAAACTATTAGTCATAGACAATATTCAAATGGATTTTATTTAGGGCCTACTTCTGAAAAGGATCAAAATTATGAAACTGGACTTTCTTATAGCCAAACTTATAGGCTTGTTGCAAATGTGCTAGAAAAAGTTGATGTGAACAAGTATAAGATTCAAATAAGAAATAAAGTTTTTGCGACTGAAACTTTGGAATTGGTTCGTCCAATTGGAGATGCTGTTAAATTTAAAGTGGAAAACTTTTTAAATACAAAAAACGATGAGTATCAAGAGTATGTAAATCCAAATACAATCGCTATTATTGAAACAGATGTGGAAATGGGTCCAATGGATCTCATTAGAATAAAACTTCCTGAAGGACAATCGGATAGTGATATGGATACATCAGAATTTTAATTATATTAAACAAAAAATTAATTATAATTTTAACATAAAAAAAGCAATATGGATAAAAAGTATTGCTTTTTAATTTTAAATAAATCTTTTATTTATTGAAAATTGTTGAAAAAAAAAGATAAAATACTATACAAATCAAAAAAAATGAGTTATAATGATTTGTAAGGTTAATGACCTTTACTTTATGTCAAAATTTTAAAATTAGCTTGTTGGGGAAATTACTGAATAAGTGTTGAGAATTTCAAAAAATAAAGTAAAAAGAAAAATATTGGAACAGAAGTGGAGATAATTATGAGAGAAAAAATATTAGTAATCGAAGATGATCCTAAAATTTCAAGACTACTTGAAATTGAATTAAAGTTTGAGGGGTTTGATGTATTTTTTGCGTACGATGGTAAAGAAGGGCTAAATATGGCTAAATATGGTTCGTATGACATTATTCTTCTGGATGTAATGCTTCCTAAAATGAGTGGAATGGAAGTCTGCAAAAGAATAAGGGAAACTTCGCAAGTACCTATTATTATGCTTACAGCTAAAGATGAAATTAGTGATAAGGTAGTTGGATTTGATTATGGGGCAGATGACTATATGACAAAACCATTTTCAAATGAAGAATTACTTGCTAGAATAAAAGCTCTTCTTAGAAGAACTAAAAAATCAGTTGTTCATAAGGGAATATTTGAATTTGAAGATTTGACAATTAATTATTCTACTTATGAAGTGTTTAGAGATTATGGAAAGAATCTTATTCAGCTTTCAAAGAGAGAATTTGAATTGCTTGACTTTTTAGTATTAAATAAAGGGATTGTTTTATCAAGAGATAAAATTTTGGAAGAAGTTTGGGGATTTGATTATATTGGAAATGACAATATTCTCGATCTGTATATTAAATATTTAAGAGATAAAATTGACAAGCCTTATGAAAGAAGATTTATTCAAACTGTAAGAGGAATTGGATTTATTTTTAAATAAGGAGTAAAAAATGAAAAATTTAAAATTAGAAGATCGTATTTCAGCAAATTACGCTCTTCTATTTTTGGTATTAATATTAGTTTCCAATATTATTTTGGTTTATTCGCTGCAAAAGCAGTCAAATAAAGTGCTGGAAGATTCAGCTAATGAAAAGTTAAAAGAGATAGATAGCTTTTTGGATAAAGTTGGAATCTTTTCAGATAAGACAAATGTGCTTACACTTGATTTTAATCCTGAAATCGTGGAAGGAAAAAAGGTAATTCACGTAAAGCCGTTTAATCCAGGAGAGGATAATTATTTGTATGTTTTGGAAATAAAGCAAAATAAGGATTCAATAATTCCAATTAATACAATTGGGGATACTGATACAGAAGAGGCTTCCATGACTAATGAAAGTATGGTTGAATTGCTTGAAAGTTATAACTTGAAAAATAATGTTCCAAGCGGAAAGACAATAAATATTGAAAAAAATAAATATTTTGTATTTAAAGTAAGCCGTGTAATAAAAAATTATAAATTCAATATCTATACTTTAAAGAATGTTACAAATGAAAATAAAATTTATAAAAGATTGGAATATCTTGTTATTTTGTTTACAATAATCGGAGTTGTTATAACAATTATTGTTTCAAAAATAATGAGCCGCAGAATTTTAAAGCCAATTAACAATGTAATAAAAACAGCGAAAAGTATTTCAACAGATGACTTGAGCAAAAGAATAGAAATACCAAAAGAAGAAGATGAGTTGCAGGATTTGACACTTATTATAAATGAAATGCTGGATAGGCTAGAAACGTCATTTGAAAATCAGAAAAAATTTGTATCAGATGCTTCACATGAATTGCGGACACCACTTGCTATAATAAAAGGTTATGCGGAAATTATACGAAAGCGTGGAACTACGGATATTGATATATTTGTAGAGTCAATTGATTCGATAATTAGTGAAACTGATAATATGCGTAATTTAATACAAAAATTATTATTCTTGGCTAAAGGTGAAATTACAAAAATTAATACCAAGTTTACAGATATTGATGCAAATGAAATGGTTCATCAGATTCATTCTGATACAGTAGTTTCCACAAAAACTCATAAATTTCATTTAGAAATTGGAGAAAATTATAAAATTAAGGGCGATGAAACATTACTGCAACAGGCAATTAGAGCCTTAATTGAAAATGCTGCAAAATATTCAGAGCCAAATACAGATATTTATATAAAATCTTTTATAAAAGATGGATTTGGGAGAATTTCAATTCGAGATGAAGGAGTTGGAATTTCTGATGAAGATGCAAAGAGAATTTTTGACAGATTTTACAGAGTAGACTTATCGAGAACAAAAGCGACAGGTGGAACTGGACTTGGCCTTGCGATAGTTAAACGAATTGTAGAAATTCACAATGGAAAAATTGAAATTGATTCTAAAATAAATGAAGGAACAGAAATTTCAATTGTTTTACCTATTGGAAATACTGTTGTAAATTTGCAGGAGGAAGTTAGCAAAAATATAAATAAAGAAAAAACTGAAAAGAAAAAAAAGGTTTTTGGATTTTTAAAAAAGAAAAATAAGAAAAAATAAAAGTATAGTTTGTTTGTTTAGTAATAAAACTAGATAAGAATTAGTAAATCTATTTTTAAATTTAAAAGTAGAAAATAAAAAAATAGAAAATAGAAAGGAAAAATGATGGCTAGAAAATATTTTGGAACTGATGGAATGAGAGGAGAAGCCAATAAGGACTTGACAATTGATTTGGTTACAAGTCTTGGACTTGCTCTTGGATATTATTTAAAAAAACATAGAAAAAAAGCTGGGAAACCCAAAATTATTCTTGGAACTGATACAAGAATTTCAGGATATATGATCCGTTCAGCACTTACAGCAGGATTAAATTCTATGGGTGTAAATATTGACTTTGTTGGAGTACTTCCAACTCCTGGAGTTTGTTATTTGACTAGAAAATTAAAAGCTGATGCGGGAATTATGATTTCGGCTTCACACAATCCTGTAAAGGATAACGGAATAAAAATATTTAGTCAAAATGGTTATAAATTGCCTGATGCAGTTGAGGAAGAATTGGAAGAGTTAATGGAAAAAAAGGATGAACTTCTTGAAAAATATCAAGTTGCGGGAGATGATCTTGGAACGTTTAAATATGTAGAAGATGATATGAAAATCTATTTAGACTATTTGACTTCTACAGTAAAAACTAATTTTTCAAAATTAAGAATTGTAATTGATACTGCAAATGGTGCAGCTTATAGAGTAGCTTCAAAAGTTTTTCAAAATTTAGGTGCGGATGTTATTGTAATTAATAATATTCCAAATGGGAAAAATATTAACGTAAACTGCGGATCTACACATCCAGAGCTTCTTCAGGAAGTAGTTAAAGTCTACAAGGCTGATTTGGGACTTGCCTATGATGGGGATGCTGACAGATTAATTGCCGTTGACAATACGGGAGCTATTATAAATGGGGATTTGATTATTGCAATTATTGCTGAGTATATGCAACATAGAGGGCTTTTAAATGATAATAAAGTTGTGACTACTGTTCTTAGTAATATGGGATTTGAAAAATATTTAGATGAAAAGGGAATTGGTCTAATTCGTGCAAATGTTGGGGATAGATATGTTCTTGAAAAAATGAAGGAATATGGATTAAATATTGGTGGAGAACAATCTGGACATATTTTGATGCTTGATTATAACACAACTGGAGACGGAGTATTGTCATCAATTCAGCTAGTTGCAGCTATTTTAGAAAGCGGAAAGACTTTGCATGAACTTGTAAAAGATATTAAATTATGGCCACAAGACTCAAAAAATATTTTAGTTGCAAAGGAGAAAAAGGCAACTTGGGAAACAAATAAGGAATTAATTGACTTTATTAAGGCAAAAGAGAAAGAAATTGCTGGAAAAGGTAGAATCCTTGTAAGAGCTTCTGGAACAGAATCTTTAATAAGAGTAATGGTTGAGGCTGAAAGCCAGGAAACTGTGGATAAATATGTGGAAGAGCTGAGTAAAAAAGTGGAAGAAACTCTTTGTTAATGAAAGATAAAAAAGAATAAAAAATAATTATGAAACTGGGATTTTTTTCTCAGTTTTTTAATTCTCTGGATATAAACTTATTTGCACCTTAAATAAATAAAAAAAGCTGAACTCAAAATTTTAACCATTTTGAGACAGCCCCTAATTTTTTAAACTGCTTTGAGTTTTGTATTTATACTATTATAATTTAAATAATAAGTCAGTATAAGTTGGGAATTTCCATAAGTCTTTATCAATAACTTTTTCCAAATTATCGCAAGGAACTCTCAATGCTTCAAGTCCTGATACTAATTTTTCTTTTGCTAAATCAGTTTGTTTAGGTAAATCTTCTTCGTTTGAAACTCTTGCAATTTCTTTTTCAAGCGATTTTGTTTCTTTTCTTAATGCTGTCACATTTGACAAAACATCTTTTAACAATTCTTCCTGCTCTTTTATAAAGGCTTTTCCGTATTTTGAATTTTTTTCAATATGGTCTGCCAACAGGTTCGCAAATTTTAGAGCTGACGGCAGGATGTTTTTGTTTACAATGTCAATGAATGTTCTTGATTCGATAGTAAGCTGCTTTACATATCTTTCAGCATAAGCGTTGTATCTTGCTAATGATTCTTGTTCTGACAACATTCCGATTCCGTCTACTAATTCCAGAATTTCTGGGTCAACCATTTTCCTAAGTGCTGTGTTTGCGGAAACTTCGTTTGTAAGTCCTCTTTTTTTGGCTTCCTTAACCCATTCTTCGCTATATCCGTTACCGTTGAAAATAATTCTGTGGTGTTTTTTGTAGGCATTTGCAATGATTTCATTTATTATTTTTGGTAAAGTTCTCTCTGTTGCTTTTTCAAGCTTTTCAGCATATTCAGACAGCACTTTTCCTACCACGGCATTTATTACCGCCGCTGTTGTTGCCGGAGTTGAGCTTGAACCTGGCATCCTAAATTCAAATTTGTTTCCTGTGAAGGCAAAAGGTGAAGTTCTATTTCTATCTCCTGAATCCATGCTGAATGTTGGAAGCACATCAACTGACAAGTTTACTTCTGAAGCTTCTGACACAGGTGCATCTTTTTTGTTTGCAATGTTGTCTAAAATTGTTGTCAATTCTTCACCTAGGAAGATTGAAATAATTGCTGGCGGTGCTTCATGCCCTCCAAGTCTATGGTCGTTTGTAGCAGTTGCAGTTGAATATCTCAGCATTGGATAATACCTGTCAACAGATTCAATTACTGCAGATGCAAAGATTAGGAAGTTTGTATTTGTCTTAGGATCTTTTCCAGGGCTAAACAAGTTCTTTCCGTCATCTGTTCCAAGCGACCAGTTGTTATGTTTTCCTGAACCATTTACGCCGTCAAAAGGTTTTTCGTGAAGTAATGCGACTAATCCGTGTTTTAATGCAGTTTTCTCGATTGTCTCCATTATAATCTGGTTCTGGTCTGAAGCCAAGTTTGCAACTGAAAACAATGGCGCTACTTCAAATTGGTTTGGCGCAACTTCGTTATGTCTAGTTTTTGATGGAATTCCTAATTTCCAAAGTTCCACATCGACATCGCTCATAAAGTTTATAACTTTATCTTTGATTTTCCCGAAGTAATGGTCGTTCAATTCTTGACCTTTTGGTGCTGGAGCTCCGAACAATGTTCTCCCAGTCAGAAGTAAATCATCCCTTGCTTCAAACAATTCTTTTTTAACCAAGAAATATTCCTGTTCAACTCCAAGTGTGTTAAATACATGCTTTGAAGTTGTATTTCCCAATGCCCTTAGCACTCTTAAAGCCTGCTCATTTATATACTTCATTGTTCTTAGCAAAGGAACTTTCTTATCCAGCGCTTCACCTGTAAATGAAATAAAGGCGGTTGGAATATATAATGTAACTCCATTTTTATTTTCTCTTATGAATGGATATGAACTTGTGTCCCAAATTGTATATCCTCTTGCTTCAAATGTGCTACGAAGTCCTCCATTTGGAAATGATGAAGCATCAGGCTCACCTTTTATCAAATTGCTTCCTGAAAATTTGTAAATTAATTCTTCACTTTCTGTTGGTTCCAAAAATGAGTCGTGTTTTTCAGCTGTCAAGTCTGTTAGCGGCTGAAACCAGTGGCAGTAGTGAGTTGCTCCCCTTTTAGTTGCCCAGTCTTTTATCGCATTTGCAATTACTTCTGCAGCTTCTTTTGACAATTCTGTTTTTCCCAGTTGCGATGCTTTAAATTCTTTGAAAACTTCTTTGGAAACTCTTTTTTTAAGGTTGCTGTCTCTGAAGACATTTTCTCCAAAACTTTTCATAGCATTTTCCATAAATTTACCTCTTTCTTATTTTTCTATTTTTCGTTTTTTAAGATATTTTAAGATTGAAAATGTGCTAAATTTTAAATAAGTATGAAATCTAACATAATATGACAAGGGGTTAAGACCTTTTGTTTTTTTAGAGCATTTTTTTTAATTCCAAATTTATGTAGTTTTCAATTTATAAAAATACACTTTTCCAAAACTCTTTCAAAACTTTCCATAGGCTTATTATACAATGCGTAAAATTATAAGTCAAATAAAAATTTTTATAATATTTTATATTTAGAAAGTTTCATAAATTTAATATTTATAGTATTTTTTTACATTTTAAAGCAGCAAATATTTTGACAGTCAAATTTTTTTTTATGTTTGCAAAATGATTTTGTGAAATGTATAATTGGTTCATCTATAAGGCTAAAATATTTTTTTTAATATTTTAGATAAAATCTAAAACATTGGAGGTACAGACTTTGGATAATAACATTCAAAATGTAAAATTGCAAAAATATGAGCTTTCTAAAAATTCACTTTATGAGCCATATTTTGAAAAAGACAATTGCGGTATGGGATTTATCGCAAATATTGACAATAAGAAAACTAATCAGATAGTAAAAGGCGGAATAAGAATTTTAGCGGGATTAGAACATCGTGGAGCAGAAGGATATGACTCGGAAACAGGAGATGGAGCAGGGCTTTTATTTGAAGTTCCCCACGAATTTTTTGCAGAAATAGTTCCAAATCTTCCAGAATTTGGAGATTATGGAGTTGGAAACATATTTTTCCCAACTGTAAAAGAAGAATTTGAAAAAATAAAATCTATTATTGAAGAAACTGTAAAAAACTCAAAAGATGAAATTTTAACTTGGAGAGAAGTTCCAATTAAAAGAGATGCCGTAGGAGTTCAAGCACAATCTACAATGCCATCTGTCTGGCAGATTTTTGTAAAAAGAGTAAATTCATCAAAAGATGATTTTGAAAAAAATCTTTATATTTTGAGAAGAAAAATTGAAAATGCTGTAAAAAAGGCAAACTGCGATACTGAAGATAAATTTTACATAACAAAATTATCTTCAAAATCAATAGTTTATAAAGGTCTAGTAAAACCTGACCAGATTGAAAACTTCTATATTGACTTGCAATCAAAAAAACTTGTAAGCTCATATTGCTTAGTTCACCAAAGATTCAGTACAAACACTTTTCCAGCGTGGAAACTTGCACATCCATTCAGATTTTTGGCACACAATGGGGAAATTAATACGGTAAAAGGGAATGTAAACTGGATGAAAGCCAGAGAAATTACACTATCTTCGCCTAACTATGAAGATATAAAAGAATTATTTCCTGTAAATGATGAAGGGTGGTCGGATTCAGCTAATCTTGATGCCGTTATTGAACTTCTTGTATTTTCTGGAAAAACTTTGATGGAAGCAATTTCAATTTTAGTTCCTGCGGCTTGGGAGAAAGATCATACTAAATCTGAAGATTTAAAAGCGTTTTATGACTATTATTCAGGATTAATGGAAGCTTGGGACGGACCTGCAGCCATGATTATGACTGATTCCAGATATTTGGTTGCAAAACTTGATAGAAACGGGCTTAGACCGCTTAGATATATTTTGACTGATGACAATCAGATGTTAGTTGGTTCTGAAGTTGGAACTTTGCCAATTAAACCTGAAAATATTGTTCAAAGTGGAAGAGTTAAACCTGGAAAAGTTTTTGTAATTGACCTGGAAGAGAAAAAATTGTATAAAGATGACGAAGTTAATGAAAAAGTTTTAAATGGAACAGATTTTAAAAAATTGATTAAAGATAAGAAAAATGTAAATGACTTGATGAAGGAAGCTAATTTTAACTATAACAAAACTAGAGATTTAGATGACATTTACAACAAATTAAAATTATTTAGCTATTCAAGGGAAGATTTGCACATCTTAATTTCAAGAATGGCTATAACTGGGCAAGAACCACTTGGTTCAATGGGAAATGATGCAGCACTTTCTATTTTTGCCGAGAAGCCAAAATTGCTTTACAGCTACTTTAAACAATTGTTTGCGCAAGTAACAAATCCTCCAATTGACCCAATTAGAGAAAGTTTTGTTATGTCGCTTAGAACACAGCTTTACAGAAAAGCAAATATTTTGGAAGAAGTTCCTGAAGCTGGGGAAACTGTGGTTTTAGATTCTCCAATCATGGACAATAAAACTATGGAATTTTTGAAAAATTATGAAAGAAATGGTAAGAAGCCTTTTGTTTTAGATATAACTTTCAAGCCAACTGAAAACTTGGAAGAAAGACTGGATAAGATATTTAAGCTTGCTGAAGATGCAATTGATAGCGGAGTGAAATCAATTATTTTATCTGACAGAAATGCGGATACTGAAAATGTCGCAATTCCAGCCTTACTTGCTGTTGCTGGGCTTCATCACTATTTAATTAGAAACAAAAAACGAAATGAAATTGATATTTTGGTAGAAACTGGAGAAGCTAGGGAAATTATGCATTTTGCATTGCTGATTGGATACGGTGCAACTGCGATTAATCCTTACTTGGCACTTGATTCAATTGAATATATGGTAAAAAATAAACTTTACTTGAATGCCGATGAATCTGAAATAAAAAATTTGCAATACAACTATTTGAAAGCTCAGAAAAAATCAATCTTGAAAACTATGTCAAAAATGGGAATTTCAACTGTTGACAGTTACAGAGGAGCACAAATTTTTGAAGCTGTTGGATTGTCAACTGAATTAGTAAAAAAATATTTCACAGGAACTGTTTCAAGAATCGAAGGACTTACAATTAAAACATTGGAAGATGAAGTCCTAAATAACTTTGATGATGCTATTGATTCAATTAATCTTGGTGATGAAGCACTTTATGTGGATGGAGAATATTCTTGGATGAAAGAAGGAACGAACAGAATTCTTACTCCTGATGCAATTTCAAAAGTTCAAGATGCGGCAAATAGAAATGATTATAGCACTTATAAGGAATTTGCAAAACTTGTGAATGACCAAAGTCAGCATTTGCTTACAATAAGAGGAATGCTAAAATTCCATTCTGATAGAAAACCTGTTTCAATTGACAAAGTTGAGCCAGTTGAAGCAATTATGAGAAGATTTGTTACTGGAGCAATGTCATTTGGTTCAATCTCAAAAGAAGCTCACGAGGCGATTGCAAGAGCATTAAATACAATCGGTGGTCGTTCTAACTGCGGAGAAGGTGGAGAAGATCCTAAAAGATTTCTGGATAATAGAAGAAGTGCTACAAAGCAAATTGCATCTGGAAGATTTGGAGTTACAACGGATTACTTGGTAAATGCCGACGAGCTGCAAATTAAGATGGCTCAAGGAGCAAAACCTGGAGAAGGTGGACAGCTGCCTGGATTTAAAGTTAATAAGGAAATTGGAGCTACTCGTCATACAACACCTGGAATTAGCTTAATTTCTCCACCACCACACCACGATATTTACTCAATCGAAGATTTGGCACAACTAATTTTTGACTTGAAAAATGTAAATGAAAAAGCTAGAATTAGCGTTAAATTAGTATCTGAAGCTGGAGTTGGAGTCGTTGCTTCTGGAGTTGCTAAAGCAAAATCTGAAATGATTTTAATTTCTGGACATGACGGAGGAACTGGAGCATCTCCTCTATCTTCAATTAAACATGCTGGATTACCTTGGGAATTAGGACTTTCTGAAGCTCACCAGATTTTAAAGGAACACAAATTGAGAAGCAGAGTTACCCTTCAAGTTGACGGGAAATTAAAAACTGGTAGAGATTTAGTAATTGGAGCGATTTTAGGAGCTGAAGAATTTGGATTTGCGACAATGCCGCTTGTAATTTTAGGATGTATTATGATGAGAAAATGTCATACAAATATGTGTCCAGTTGGAGTTGCAACTCAATCTGAAGAACTTCGTAAGAAATTTACTGGACAATATGAAAATATCATCAGATACTTTAGATTTATTTCACAGGAAGCAAGAGAAATTATGGCTGAACTTGGAGTTACACAACTTAGTGAATTAATTGGAAAAGCTGATGAATTCTTGGAAGTTTCTAAAACTCCAAAATTAGAAAAAGTTAAAAATGTAAACCTTGAAAAAATTCTTTATACTGACAAGAATAGTGAAAGTCCAAATGTAAAAACTCAAAATCAAGACTTTAAAATGGAAAATATAATTGACAGAAAATTAATTAAGCTTGCTAAAGCAACTTTTGAAAGTGATAAAAATAATGTTCAAAAAACTGTAATTAATGAAAAAATTGAAAACTTTGACAGAAGTTTCGGAGCGATGTTAAGTGGAGAAGTGGCTAGAACATTTGGTGGATACACACTTGAAGATGATACAATTACGCTAAACTTGGAAGGAATTGGTGGACAAAGTTTTGGGGTGTTTGGAGCAAAAGGTATAACTTATAACTTGACTGGACAATCAAACGATTACATCGGAAAAGGACTGTTTGGAGCAAAGATTATTATTAAAAAACCTGAAGTTTCTAAATACGAGGCAGATGAAAATATAATTGGAGGAAATGCCATTTTATACGGTGCAATTAGAGGAGAAGCTTATTTAAACGGAGTTGCTGGAGAAAGATTCTGTGTTAGAAACTCTGGAGCGGTTGCTGTTGTAGAAGGTGTCGGAGATCACGGCTGTGAATATATGACTGGAGGTCGTGCTATTGTTTTAGGAGAAACTGGGAAAAACTTTGCTGCTGGTATGAGCGGTGGAATTGCTTATGTTTATGATAAAAACAACACTTTTGAGAAAAATTTGAATAAAGAAATGGTCGATTTTGACGAACTTAACGAAGTTTACGAAAATGAAATAAAAACTTATGTGAAAAAACACTTTAATTATACAGGAAGTGCCATTGCAAAGGAAATTTTAAATAATTGGGAAGCTGAAAAACAAAACTTTAAAGTTGTTATTGCACCTGAATTTAAAGAAATATTTGAGAGAGGTGAGGCTTAAAAATGGGAAAACTAGGTGGATTTTTAGAAATACATAGAGAAGAGAAAAAAATTAGGGAAATTTCTGACAGAATTAAAGATTTTAATGAAATTGACATCCCTTTAAATGATGAATACATAGAAACACAGGCGGCTAGATGTATGGACTGCGGAGTTCCTTTTTGCCATTGGGCCTGTCCAGTTGACAACCACTGTCCTGAATGGCAGGATTTAGTCTATAATGGAGAATGGAAAAAGGCTTTGGACTTACTTTTGTCAACAAATCCATTTCCTGAATTTACTGGGCGGATTTGTCCAGCACTTTGTGAAGGAAGCTGTACTTTAGGAAAAAATGACAAGCCTGTAACTACTAAAAATATTGAACTTGCCCTTATTGAAAAAGGTTGGAAAAACGGATGGGTAAAACCAAAAACTCCTAAAAAAAGATTTGACAAAAAAATTGCAGTAATTGGAAGCGGACCATCTGGACTGGCTGCCGCTCAAACTTTAAACAGATTTGGCTACAATGTGACAGTCTATGAAAAAAATGAGAGAGCTGGTGGATTACTTGCACTTGGAATTCCTGATTTTAAGCTTGATAAGAAAATAATTGACAGAAGAGTAAAACTTATGGAAGAAGAAGGTGTTAAATTTATTTACAACACTGAAGCTGGAAAAGATATTTCCAACAAAGAACTGGAAAAAGAGTTTGACATAATTCTTATGTCTTGCGGATCAAAACAAGCTAGAGATTTAAATATTAGAGGAAGAGAAGCAAAAGGCGTTTATCTTGCAATGGACTTTTTGACTCAGCAAAACAGAAAAGTAAATAATATTCCTTTGTATAACGAAGAAATTGATGTAAAAGATAAAAATGTGCTTGTAATTGGTGGTGGAGATACTGGTTCTGACTGTGTTGGAACTTCTGTAAGACAAGGTGCTGCCAGTGTAAAACAAATTGAAATTTTAAATAAGCCATCTGAAACTCGTACATCAAAAAATCCTTGGCCACAATTCCCAATGTATCTAAAAACTTCGACTTCTCACAAGGAAGCGACAGAAGTTTACGGAAATGACCCAAGGGAATGGAATATTACAACAAAAGAATTTGTAAAAGATGAAAACGGCAATCTTTGTGGAGTAAAAATTGCAAAAGTTGAAAGTTTTGTAAATGAAGATGGAAGACTTGGATTTAGGGAAGTTGAAGGCTCTGAAGAAATAATGAAAGTTGACTTTGTCTTTTTAGCAATCGGATTTTTACATCCATATTTTGAAGGACTTTTAGAAAACTCAAAAGTTGAATTGGACGGGCGTGGAAATGTTAGTGCAAATGTCATCGACTTTAAAACTTCTGCTCCAAAATATTTTGCCGCAGGAGATGTAAGACGAGGGCAATCACTTGTTGTTTGGGCAATTAGTGAAGGTAGAAATGCTGCGAAGGCTATTCATGAATATTTGAGAAAAAATAAAAACTAATATTATTAGCCTGAATAATAGAATTTAAAATCATATATTTAATTTAAATTAATATAATAATAAAAAAAGGACTGTTTTATAAAAACAATTTTGTAAAGCAGTCTTTTCTTAATTTTATAAAAAAATCGTAAATTAATCTTTTTTTCTTAAACTTACTTCATTTATGAATTTTTTAAATAATTTTTGTGCAAGTTCATCATTAATTGCCATCATTTCTGGATGCCATTGGACTCCAATGATAAAAGTTTTATTTGAAATATTTTCAATTGCTTCAATTACTCCATCTGTACTTTTTGCAATTGTAGAAAATCCTGGTGCTAGCTGGTTTATCGTTTGGTGATGGTAACTGTTTATAAATCCAATCCCTTCAGGATAAATGTCGCTTAAAAAGCAGTTGGTTGCTACAGAAATAGAATGAGTTGGAGTATGGGCTCTAGCCTTTTGAAAATGCTTTATTTTAACATTTTCATCATAAGAAAGATCTTGGTAAAGTGATCCGCCACATTCAACATTAATTATCTGCATTCCACGGCAAATTCCGAAGATTGGCTTTTCATAGGTAATTGCATAACGGATAAGAAGTGAGTCAAATTTATCACGTTCTGGAAAAATTTCTCCTAGTTTCTCTTTTGGCTCTTCCCCGTAAAGAAGCGGAAAAACATCATTTCCCCCAGTTAAAATTATTCCATCCACACTTTTTACAAATTCCTCAATGATGTCTTCGTGCTCATTCAAAGGTAGAATATGTGGCACTCCACCAGCATTTATGACGGCATTAATATAGGAAACATCCACATAAGATCGTTTATATCCAGCAAATAGCCCTTTTTCCAGTCCAAGTATATTACTTGAGATTCCAATAATAGGTTTTTTCATAGTTTTCCTCCGAGTTGTAAAAATATATATGAATTTAAGCATATATTTTTCTGTTAGTCAATTATTTTATATGATTTTTTTTATATTATCAACAATTTGTTCAAGAGTTTCCATAAAAAAAATATTTTTTTCTTCCAAATACATATATGAAAATAATAAATTTAAGTTTTCTTCAAAATTTTTAGGTAAAATTTTACATTGTTTTTTACAAAGCTGAACTAATCGTTTTTCACCTGGATGTGTTATTTCATTTATTGCGAATAATAAGTCGAAATAAGAGGCTAAAAATTCTGTTATTCTATGATTTATGCTTACAAAGTCTTTTCTTAAAATTGCTTTTTTTATTTGTTTTGGGTATGCTGGCATTGAAGAATCAATTAATTCCAGTTGTCTTTTTATGATATTTTCTCTTAGCTGTTTTGGATAAGGTATTGAATATTTATTTTTATATTTTTCAAGTTTTCCATTTTTGTCGTATAAAATTTTGCATGTAATTAAATTATGCCACATGCAAGTTGTGTAGGAATTGCTCGGCTGACATTCAACGACTACCCTTTGAATACCTTTCATAAAGTCTTCCATATCCCGATATAAAATGTCAATTTCAATTCCATTGTTTAAAACACAGTTGTCTTCATATTCCCAAAAGCTATTTCCAATTTCCATATAGCTGCAGAATTTTTGTAGAATATTTTTTCTTTTTTCTTCACTAACTGGTGAAGTTACATAAAGGTATACATCATAGTCTGACTTTTCATCATAATTTGCTCCCGCTCGTGAACCTCCCAATGCGATTGCCTCAACTTCTTCTAATAAAGATAATTCCTTAAATAATTGTTCTACCATTTTTTCCTCCTAAAATTATACTAATAGATATATTTTATCACTAAATATTTGATTTTTCTATAATTTTTTATTTGATTTAAAAATTTTTATAAAAATAATTTGATTATCAAAATAAATAATGATATAATATTTTTGATATAAAAATATTTGATTATAGGAGGATATATTCTAAAATGAAAAAAAAGAAAAATTTTAAATTTTTATTATTGTTGACAGGAATTTTATTGTTTGTGCTGTCTTGTGGAGGAAATGTCAGAAAAAATGCCAGCAAGGACGAGATTATAGCAGCTAATTTCAGGGATATTCGTGACTTGAATCCGCATAATTATGCTGGGGAGCTGTATGCACAGAATATTTTATATGAAGGGCTTGTAACAATTAACAAGGATGGAAGCATTGCACCGCAGCTTGCTGAAAAATGGGAAATTTCAAAGGATGGACGTGAATATACGTTTCATCTGAGAAAAAATGTAGTATTCTCTGATGCAGAAAAATTTGATGCAAAGGCTGTAAAAGCTAACTTTGATGCAATTATGGAAAATAAGGATAGACATGGATGGCTTGAAAGTGTACGACTTTTTGATGGATTTGAAACGCCTGATGACTATACATTTAAAATAAAATTGAAGGAACCATATTATCCAATGCTAATTGAACTTGGTTCAATACGTCCATTCAGATTTATTTCACCCAAAGCTATGAAAAATGGGAAAAGTACAAAAAATGGAGTAGATAAATATGTTGGAACAGGACCTTATGTGCTAAAATCAAATAAAACTGATGAAGAAGCTGTTTTTGAAGTGAATGATAAGTATTGGGGAACAAAGCCAAAAATTAAGAGAATCCGTGTGAAAGTCATTCCTGAAGAGCAAACAAGAGCTTTGGCACTTGAAAAAGGGGATATTGATATTGTGTTTGGACGTGATATGATTGATAGTGAAACATTTAAGAAATTTAAAGATAAAAAAGGATTCTCGGCTATGATGTCTGAACCTGTAGCAACAAGAATGATGCTTGTGAATACAACAAAAGGTGCATTGGCTGATAAGAATGTACGTAAGGCTTTACAGCATGTATTGAATAAAAAAGAAATTTCTGAAGGAATCTTTGAAGGAACTGAAACACCTGCAGATACAATTCTTGCGAAAACAGTGCCTTATGCAAATATTAATGTTCCAGTTTACAATTATTCATTAGACGAAGCTAAAAAATTGCTAGATGCGGCAGGATGGACTGCAGGAGCTGATGGAAAAAGACAAAAAAATGGAAAGCCTTTAATAATTACATTAAATTATAATGCTGACAGTGTAAGTGAAAAGGCAATTTCAGAGTATTTTGCACAACAGCTGGCTAAAATTGGAGTAGAATTAAAAACGGCTGGGGAAGAAGAGCAGTCTTACAGAGATAGAATGAAAAAAGGTGATTTTGATATCGTATTCAATATTTCATGGGGAGTACCTTATGATCCGCAATCATTCCTAGGAGGTATGAGAAAACCTGTTTATGGAGATTATGCGGCACAGCAAGGATTATCTCAAAAGGCACAGATTGATGATTCAATTTTGAAAGGGTTAAAAACAACAAGTGAATCTGAAAGAGCCGAACTGTTTAAATACGTATTGACGACATTGCAAGATGAAGCTGTTTATATTCCAGTTACTTATGAAACAAACAGAGTAATCTTTAATGACAGAGTAAAAGGTGTTAAATTTGGTACATCACTGTATGAAGTGCCATATTATTCAATGAACTTGAAATAAGAAGGAAATTAAGAAATGAAAAAATACATAATAAAAAGAATTTTAATATCAATTCCTTTAATTATTGGAATTACTTTTATTGCATTTTGTCTTATAAATTTAATTCCATCAGATCCAGCAGAAGTGGCTCTGCGTGTAAATGATATTACTCCAACGGATGCAGATATTCACAGAATGCGTGAATTATTGGGATTAAATAGACCATTTTTATTGAGATATTTTGACTGGCTTTGGAAAAGTCTGCATTTTGATTTTGGAATTTCTTATGTGAATACGAATAGGAAAGTTGCAGATGAGATTGCGAGAACTTTACCAGTTACATTGAAATTGGCTGGGATTTCACTTGTTATGATACTGAGCATAAGCATTCCGATTGGAGTGCTTTGTGCTGTTAACAAGAATAGCTCTTTTGACAGAATTACGAGAATCATTGTGTTTTTTGGAACTGCTGTTCCAGATTACTGGCTATCATTAATTTTATTATCAATTTTTGCCTTGAAATTAAATATATTTCCAATAAGCGGGGCAGATTCACTTTTAGGATATATTTTACCTTCATTTGCGCTTAGTATGAGCTATATTTCGACATATATCCGATTAATTCGGACAAATATGATAGAAACTTTGGAAGAAGACCATATTTATTATGCAAAGGTGAGAGGACTTTCAAAAAAATCAATTATTTTTAAGCATGCTCTCAAAAATTCAATCCATTCTTCATTAAATGCACTTGGAATGAGTATTGTAAAACTGGTTGCAGGAACTTTTATAATTGAAAATATATTTGTGCTGCCTGGAATTGGAAGACTTTGTGTACAGGCGATATTTGGACGTGATTATCCAGTAATTCAGGCTTATATACTGCTTATGGGAATTTTGTTTGTTGGATGTAATTTACTGGTGGATATTGTGAACTGCTATATTGATCCAAGGCTTGCAGAAACGGAGGCTTAGATGTTGAAAAAAGTATTAAAAGACAAAGTGGCACTAGTATGTTTAATTATTCTTGCATTAATCATACTTATGGGAATTTTTGCCCCATTTGTTTCTACATACAACCCGCTTGAAGGAAGTATTACTCAGAAATTTAAAAGTCCATCATTTGAGCATTTGCTAGGAACTGATTATATGGGACGTGATACGTTTACAAGGCTTATTTATGGTGTGAGAACGACTTTACTGCTTTCTATTGTTACAATGATTCCAACTATTCTGATTGGACTTGCTGTTGGATTGTTTGCAGGTTATTTTCGAGGAATTGTGGATGAAGTGCTTATGAGATTTTGTGATGTGATGATGTCGTTTCCGAGTCAAGTTATGATTTTAGCCATAATTGGAGCTTTAGGAATAGGAATAAAAAATGTTATTATTGCGAATATTGCTGTAAAATGGATGTGGTATGCAAGAATGATTCGTGGAAATGTAATTCGTCAAAGCGACAGAAATTACATACTTTTTTCAAAAACAATAGGAGCAAGAACATTTTATATTTTCAGAAAACATATTATCCCAATGATAATGCCGGAATTAATCGTGCTAATAACGCTAGATATGGGATGGTTGATTTTAAGCATCTCAACATTATCATTCTTAGGACTGGGAGTACAGGCACCGACACCCGAATGGGGAGCAATGCTTAATGAGGCAAAAAATGTAATCGGTACGAAACCTGAACAAATGATTGCTCCTGGACTTGCTATTGTAATTACAGTTGCAGCTTTTAATTTGTTAGGGGACAGTTTTAAGGATAATAAATAAAGGAGTTTAGGCATAAAATGAAAATATTGGAAGTAAAAAATCTGGAAATAAAGTTAAGAGAAAGTAACAAGGAAATAATAAAAAATATCAGCTTTTCAATGGAAGAAAATACTTGTCTTGGAATTCTTGGGGAAAGTGGAAGTGGAAAAAGTGTTACGTGCAAATCAATTTTAAATATTCTGAATAAAAATTTTGATGTAAAAGGGAAAATTATTTTTAATGGAAAAAATCTGCTTGAATGTAAGGAAGAAGAAATGAGAAAAATTCGTGGAAAGGAAATCTGCATGATTTTGCAAAATCCGATGACTTCATTTGATCCATTATACACAATAGAAAATCAGATGATTGAAACTTTTCTGGAACATAAGAATTTTTCACAGCAGGAAGCAGTAAATTTGGCAAAGGAGTCGCTTGAAAAGATGAGGCTAAAGGATATTGACAGTATTTTGAAAAAGTATCCGCATGAATTGAGCGGCGGAATGCTCCAAAGAATTATGATTGCAATAGCCATCGCACTAAAGCCAAAATTAATCATAGCCGATGAGCCGACGACAGCCATTGATTCACTTAACCAAAAGGATATTATCGAGGAATTTAAAATATTAAAAAATGAGATAAATGCATCAATTCTTTTTGTAACGCATGATTTGGGAATTTTATCATATTTGGCAGACAATCTGATTGTAATGCAAAATGGAAAAATTGTAGAAAGAGGTACAACTTCAGAAATTATAAATAATTATAAACATGAACATACTAATTTTTTAATTGAAACAAGACGGGCTTTGATGAAAAAATTTAAGGAAGTGGCTGATTAAGGTGTTTAATGAAAGTGAGAATAAATAATTGATGGAAGAAGAAAAGATGAGTAGTGAAAATAATATTTTGTTAAAAGTGTCAAATATTACTAAAAGTTATACTGAAAAGAAATTTTTGAAAAAATCAGTAAAGAATGTGTTAAACGATGTTTCGTTTTCACTAAAAAAAGGAAAATGTCTTGGAATTATTGGAGAAAGCGGGAGCGGAAAAAGTACGCTTGGAAGGATTTTGACTGGAATTGAAAATGCTGATAATGGAATCGTTGAATTTGAAGGAAAAAATATTCATGTAAAGAAGAATAAATATCTCAAAAGAGAAATAAGCATTGTTTTTCAAAATTATGTATCTTCTGTAAATCCAAAATTTTCTGTTGCTGAAATTATCGCCGAGCCATTAACAATTGAATCTCGGCTAAAAAAAGATGAAATACAGGAAGAATTAAAAAAATTGATAGAATCTGTAGGGCTTTCTGAAGAATTTTTACAGAGATTTCCCAATGAACTAAGCGGAGGACAGCTTCAAAGAGTGTGTATAGCAAGGGCGATTGCAACAAGACCTAAATTTATTATGCTGGATGAGGCTGTGAGTTCGCTGGATGTTTCAACGCAGGTGGAAATACTGGATTTACTGCAAGAATTGAAGAAAGAGTATAATTTGTCGTATATTTTTGTAACACATGACTTGTTGACAATAACTTATATTTGTGATAGTGTCATATTTTTTAAAGATGGAAAAATTGAAGAGGAAATTTCTGATATAGAAAATTTAAAAAATATAAAAAAAGATTATTCGAGAAAGCTCTTAAATGCAGTAATAGAATTTTGATATTTACATTCACAGAATAAAAATGTTATAATGTAGTAAAATTATTTTAAAATCGAATTTAAAAGTTATAGCTGCTTTATTTAAACTCTAAGATTATGTAATTTTATAAGTTTGATTTTAAGGTTTGAGTATGGTATAAAAAATATATGATTGGAGAAAAATAAGTGTGGATGTACATCATTTAAAAATTTTCTTTGAGGCATGCAAGGAAAAAAGTTTTACTAAAGCTGCAAAAAATTTATTTATAAGTCAATCTGCGGTGTCAATACAAATAAAAAAACTGGAAACAAAATTGGGAATCCAGCTTATTGAAAGAAATTCTAAAAATTTTAGGCTCACTTTTGCAGGAAAAGAACTTTATCGGATGTCAAAGGATGTTTTTGATAAAATTTTGCGGGTAGAAAAGGAAATGGAGAAAATCTCGCATTATGGCAAGGGAAAAATTTGCATAGGAGCGACTCATAATATTGGTGAGCCTGTATTGCCGAGGATTATGGTAGAATTTAAGAAAAATAATCCTGAAATTGAATTTGATTTGTATATTAAGAATCGAGAATCGCTTGTAAGGCATTTGAAGGAAGGAACAGTTGATATTGCCTTAATGGAGGAATATTTTATTGAGGATAAGGAAATAAAGGTAATTGAAACGGAAGAATATCCATTTGTTGTTGTAGCAGGAAGGGAAATATCAGATTACAAGGAATTGAAGGGGATGCAGCTGTTAAAACGGGATACGCTTTTAACAAGTAAATATCTTGATTTGTTTGAAAAAATAATTGGATTTAATTTAGAAAATCGTATTGTAATAAACGGAAGTATTGAAACTATGAAAAATTTTATAAAAAGTGGGCTTGGATTTGCAGTTCTTCCATATTATAGCGTTTATGAAGAAATTGAAAAAGGTGCATTAAAAGTTATTCATAACTTTGAAAAATCTGAGGATAAATTTCAGATTGCCTATATTCGTGAAAATGGAGAAAAATCAGGGATTTCAAAGTTTGTAAAATTTGTAAAAAATTATAAAATTACGCCTGATTTATTTTCAGTAAAAAATAAATAATAATTTATATTAGACCTGTTCGATAACTATACAAACTTAGAATTTAATAAAATAAATATCTTGAAGCAAGGGGTCTTGACCCCTTGTATAGATAAAAAAGTTTAGGTTATCGAACATATCTATTAAATAAATATTTTTTATATGGAGGGAAATTATGCTAAAGGAAAGTATTAGAAATTCGTATTTGACTGCCTTTGAAACTGTAAAGGCATTTGTAGAAAATGAGGAAAATATTGAAAAAACAGAAAAAATTTCACAGGAATTGGCATTGGCTTATAAAAATGGGAAAAAATCACTAATTGCTGGAAATGGTGGAAGTAACTGTGATGCGATGCATTTTGCAGAAGAATTTACAGGGAGATTTAGAAGGGACAGAAAAGCATTGCCATCTATAAGTATTAGTGATTCCTCACATATTACTTGTGTTGGAAATGATTATGGATTTGATTTTATATTTGCAAAAGGTGTGGAGGCATTTGGACAGGAAGGGGACTTTTTCTTTGGAATTTCAACTTCGGGAAATTCTAAAAATGTGATTGAGGCTGTAAAAATGGCAAAAGAAAAAAATCTGAAAACTGTGGCATTGCTTGGAAAAGATGGTGGGAAATTGAAGGGAGAATGTGATTATGAATTTATAATACCTGGTAAAACATCAGACAGGATTCAGGAAGTTCATATGATAGTTTTGCATATTATAATTGAAGGTGTGGAAAGAATTTTATTTCCTGAAAATTATTAAAATAATGTAATTTTACCATAATTCTATTATAAATTAATGGAAATTTATAAGGATTTTAACAGTTTAAAGTGGTATATTCTATTACAGTAAATTTAAGTAAATTTACAAAATTTTGAAGAAAAGAGATGGTAAAGATGACAATATTGAAAAAATCTATGTTTGTATTATCTGTAATGACATTAATTGGTGGAATGAGCTTTGCTGCAGCAGCAAAAACAAAAAAAGCTCGAGTTGCTAAAAAAACAACTGTTAGAAAAGTTGCTTCAGAATCATACACTTGCGGTTCTGAAAAAATAACAGTTGCCTATCCAACAACAAAAACTGCAAGATTAACAACAAAAGAAGGAAAAGTTTATAACTTAAATGTTGCAGTGTCAGGTAGTGGATCAAGATATGTTTCTAAAAATGGAAATATTGAATTTTTCAAAGGCGGAAAAGAGGCTATGTATAGAGGATCTAACGGTATTGAAAAATCTTGTACAAAAAGATAGTTCTAAAAAATAGAATATAAGAATTTTAACTGAATTTAAAAACACGGTTAGCAGATTAGATAAGTAAGATTATCGAATTTGTAAGCTGTGTTTTTATTTTTTGAATAAAGTTCAATATCATAGTAAAACTGATTTAAATCCAAACTCAAAAACTATGACTATTTTACTTAATCTCTAAGTCTATGTGATTTTTTAATAGTTTAATTTTGGACAAGTTTGAGTATAATATTAAATTTTTTGTATTCATCGAAATAGAATGATTGAAAATCTTTGTTAAAAATGATAAAATTATAGAGTATAAATAGAAAAATAAAATTTATATTAGTTTAATAAATACAATAAATAATAGAGAGGAAATTATAATGCATGGATTGGCTATAATTATTTCAACTTGGATAATTCCGTTTGAGAGGATACATTATTTGATTATTATTATTTTAGCGGTGGCGGTGCTGCTGTCAGATAAGTCGCCAAATGCGATGCTTGCTTGGATTTTTACGATTTTTACATTTCCAGTTGGTGGAGCAGTTTTGTATCTTTTATTTGGAATTAATTGGAGAAGAAATAAGATAATTTCAAAAAAGATGAAAGGCGAAGAAAGAAAGCTGTTTTCAAAACTTTTTAACTTTATGCAGCGGGATGTATCCGATATTTTCAGGTCACAGGACTTTTTTTATTATAATCGGCTAAAAAATATAGATGAAAATGCCAATAAAATGTCAAAAACTGAAATTAAGGAAAAAATTCAGGATCAAATTGATACGATGATAACAAATATTGGACTTCCTGCCCAGCAAAGAGAAATTGTAAAAATGCTTTACAGTGCTGAAGGGACTTTTTTGACTAATAATGATTCCTACAAGCTGTTTTACAGCGGGAAAGAGGCTTTTGACTCTATTTTGGAAGATATTGAAAATGCGAAAAATACGATTTATATGGAGTATTTTATTTGGAAAGCTGATGAATTAGGTGAAAGAATAAAAAATGTACTTATAAAAAAGGCACAGGAAGGGGTTAAGATAAAACTGCTTTTTGATGGAGTAGGGACGTGGAAATTGCCGAGAAAATATAAAAAGGAACTTAGAAGTGCTGGAATTGAAATAAGATGGTTCTTAGACGTAAAATTTTTCATTTCCAAGATGAATTATCGGAATCATCGTAAAATAGCCTTGATTGACAATGAAGTAGTACATACTGGCGGAATGAATGTGGGGCAGGAATATATAGACGGTGGAAAGCGGTTTGAAAGCTGGAGAGATACGAATATTAGAATTACTGGGGAAATAATTGGGCAATATCTTGCAATCTTTGTAACAGATTGGCTAAATAGTGGCGGCAAATACAGTTTTGGTGAAGATATAAAGGGTGAAGCGGTTCACGAATTGGAAGGGCAAAAGCCAATTGACAAGCAGGAAAAGATTGAATATCTGATGCAGGTTTCTTCAAGTGGACCTGACACAGAATGGACGACTTTGAAATATTTGTATTCTAAAATGATTGCGACTGCAAAAAAGGAAATTTTAATTCAAAGTCCATATTTTGTGCCTGATACAGATTTAGTTTCTCAGCTGAAAATGGCGTCTCTTTCTGGGGTAAAAATAAAAATAATGCTTACAGGAGTACCTGATAAAAAGATGCCATACTGGATTGCAGAAACTTATTTTGCAGAATTGATAGAGGCTGGAATTGAAATTTTTAGATATAAGGCAGGATTTTTGCACAGTAAAAATGTAATAGTGGATGAAAAAATATCTACAATGGGAACGTGTAATTTTGATATGAGAAGTTTTGAGATAAATTATGAAGTAAATTCGGTATTTTACAATGAGGAAATCAGCAGGGATTTGAAAGAGCAGTTTGGAAAAGACTTGGAAGTGTGTGAAAAGTTTGATGAGGCAAGATTGAAGAAGGTGACTTTTAGAAAACAACTGAGAAATTCTGTATTCAAGTTAATTTCGCCAATAATGTAAATAAATTATAATAATTGTAGAAAGGGAAAAAGATGGAAAAAAATTTCACAAAGGACGGACTTATTCTACTGAATAAAAGTAAAGGAATAAGCTCGTTTGCGGCAATTAATGAGCTAAAAAGAAAAATCAAGGCTAAAAAAGTTGGGCATGCGGGGACATTAGATCCGATGGCTGAAGGGCTTATGATTGTTATGATTAATGATGCTACAAAATTTTCTGATGACCTGATGAAAAAGGAAAAGGAATATTATGTTGAAATGGAACTTGGATACAAAACTGATACTTATGATCTGGAAGGGACGATTATTGAAAGATATGAAGCTGAAATAAATATAAGCAATGCCCAAATAATAAAAGCTGTAAATAGTTTTAAAGGAAAAATAAAACAAATCCCTCCAATGTATTCTGCAGTAAAAGTAGATGGGAAAAAACTTTATGATTTGGCGAGAAAAGGTGTGGAAGTTGAAAGAACAGAAAGAAATGTTCAAATTTCAGAAGTTAGAAAAATAAAAATTGTTCGACCGAATAAAAATTCAAAAGATAATGAAAATATTAAAATTTCATTTTATGTAAAAGTCAGCAGTGGAACTTATATCCGTTCTCTAGTTTACGATATTGGGGAAAAATTGGGAGTTTTTGCTACAATGACAAGGCTTGTGAGAACTAAAATTGGAAGATTTGAAATTGAAGATGCGATTAATTTGGAAAAGGCTGAAGCTGAAATTGATAAATTGAAGGAATTAGTGGAAGCTAAAAGGGAAAATGAATCGTTTTGGGCTACAAAAAGTGAGGCTGTAATCAGAGCTGAAAAAATTCGGGAAATAGTGTGTTTTGTGGAAATAGAATATGTGCTTGACTATTTTGGGATAAATGTTTCCAATGAGAAATATGGAAAATTGAAAAATGGAATGACAGTTATTGACACATTTAAAAAATTTGAAAATATAAGTAAAGAAGTTAATATGAGAAAAAACATTAAAGAAAATCAGAAATTTAAGATTTATGTGAGAAATAGAGATACAAATGAACGGGAATTTCGTGGAATTGTAAAAATTGTAAATATTAAGGGAGATAGGATTTATTTAAAAAGAGATAAATATTTTTTGTAACTTTCAGAATTGAGAAGTGGTGATAATAATATATGAAGAAGTCAAATAAATATGTATTTGATATCGAAGTTTTTCCAAATTATTTTTGTATTGTATTAAAAAAGTTAAACGATGATAAAATATTGATTATTGATTCAGATAATTTTAACCGTCAAAAGAAACTTTTATATGGAGTTATTTCAAAAAATGTGCTAATTTCCTATGCGGGACATAGTTTTGATGATATTGTGATTAATGATCTTTTAAAATACAGAAATTCAAATGTAAATAGGAATAAATTAAATAGTGAAATAAAAATAATAAGAAATATGCCAAAAAATGAGTATAAAAGTGAAAATCACGAATTTAATTCGTATGACTTGGCTTACGAATATAACTTGAATCTTGGAGTAAAAGGGTTTGAGTTTAACTGTGGAGATAATATTGAAGAGCAGGATTTTGCTAATTTTAATTATGTAATAAAAAAAAATATATATGATAAAACTGTTGATAAAGTAATTGACTATTGCCTGCAAGATGTTTTGGCAACTGAAAAAATGTATAATTTTATAATTTCAGAAGAAAGTAACTGGGATGAAAAGGAAAACCTGTTAAATATGCTTACAAATGGCAATTACAGCAATAATATGAAACTTAAAAGAAAGATAAAATATTTAAACTACAGTAATGACAAACTTGTGACTATGCTTTTGGAAAAGAATTCTGATAATTTTAGTCAGACTAGGATAAATTACTCAAAAAGAGTAAAAATAGATGACTATGATAATTATCTTCAGAAAAAAGTGTATAAATTGTCGATAAAAAAAGATCATTTGTATAAATGGCTACTTGAAAATAAAATTTTTCTTGAAATAGATAAAAATATAATAAAAAAAATACCGAGAGATTTGCTTTTAAAATCGTCATTTGCAAAGGATATTTTAAATAGGTATAGAACAAGCATTGTAAAAAGGATAAAAAGAATCTTTGCGAGGGAAGGCATTGAAATGGTGGGAGCATCAGAAAATGATATTTTTATAACAAATGTAACTAATGAGCTTTTAAAGAAAATAAGAAACAAGATAAATCATCAATATCAAGAGATTTTTTTAATAGAAAATGTTGATAAATTTTTGAAAAATAAAAGTTCAATCTTGTATAAAGTTGGAGATAAAGTTAGAGGAATTAATGAATATCATTACAGTAAATTAATTATGCCAAAAAATCATAGATGGATTTCAGAAATTTTAAAATTATATTTTTGGGAAAAAAAAGAGATAGGAACAGCAGTAAGGGAAGTTTTTTCAGAAAACCCCGATATATTTTTTATGTATGCTTCAGTTTATGAAGATATTTATGCTTGTGATGAAAATGGGAAAATGAAATTTGAAAGCAATGAAGTGCTGGATAAATTTAGGAAATATCGGTTATATTTCTCAAGAACAGGATTATATAAAGCTGTAATTCGTAAAGATGAAAAATATTATGAAAAATATGGTTTTGGAGATATTAATGACAACTTGTATAAAGTGAGAAATGTTGAAACAAGCGTAAATGAATTTGAAAATTATGAGGATATTGACTTGGAAAGTTATATTGATTATACTCAAAATTATATAGAAAAATATTTTGGATAGCATATACGGATATCTTGCATACAGCCTTTAGGTGTGATATAATAAAAAAATAAGGAAGTAGAGGAAAATAAAAGAAAATATGAGAATTTTAGGGATAGATCCTGGGACAGCGATAGTGGGATATGCTGTTGTAGATTATGAAAATGGTGAATACAATCCACTCGACTATGGATGTATTTTTACAGATAAGGATGAAGATATGCCAATTAGGCTGGAAAAAATTTATGATGGACTGGAAAACATTATAAAGCTATGGAAACCTGAAGATATGGCTATTGAAGATTTATTTTTCTTTAAAAATCAAAAAACAGTAATAAAAGTAGGACAGGCTCGTGGAGTAATAACTTTAGCAGGACAAAAGAATAATTTAAATTTATACAGTTACACACCGCTTCAAGTAAAAATGGGAATTGCAAGTTATGGAAGAGCTGATAAAAAGCAAATTCAGGAAATGGTAAAGTTAATGTTAAAGTTAGATGAAATTCCAAAGCCTGATGACGCTGCAGATGCCCTTGCCATCGCAATTACTCACATAAATTCTAAAATAGGGTTTGGAAGTTTTGACAGGGGAGATAATATTACAAAAAAATTGAGTAAAATTACTTCTAACCGAATAAAACTGGAAGATTATAAAAAATTAATAAAATAAGTTTATATATAAAAAATTTAAATAGAAAGAATGGTAGATAAAATGAACATAGTTCTATTAAATCCAGAAATACATGTAAATACAGGAAATATAGGAAGAACCTGTGTTTTAACAAATACAAAGCTGCATTTAATAAAACCTCTCGGTTTTGAACTGGATGATAAGAAAATAAAACGTGCGGGACTAGACTACTGGAAAGATGTACAACTTTTCGTGTGGGAAAATTGGGAACACTTCTGGCAGGAAAACATCGAAAACAGCAATGCAAAAATCTATTTTGCAACAACAAAAACAAAACAGAGATATACAGATGTGAAATTTAATGACAGCGATTATATAATGTTTGGGCCTGAATCACGTGGAATACCTGAAGAAATATTGAATAAATACAAGGAAAGCAATATTACGATTCCAATGCTTCCACTTGGACGTTCACTGAATTTGTCGAATGCTGTGGCGGTGGTGCTGTTTGAGGCTTTAAGACAAAATAATTTTGAATATTAAAAAAGTGAAAGGAAAAATATGACATTATCAGAAAATGAAATAAATAAATTATCTAAATATATAAATAAACTTTTTATAGATACTTTTTATAAAGATTATTGTAACTCTAAGTTGTTAAGAAATAATACTTTTCTAGTTAAGAATCCAATGTACCAACAGCAGTTAAAAGAACAAGTGCAAAAATTTGAAAGAATTTTTTATGTTGTAAATACTCAAGTAGCTAAATCAAAAATCGAGATTCCTGCGGGAGTAAAGCATATAAATTGGAATAAATTTTTTTGGTATTATTATACTGAAAAAAGTTTGAAAGATTATATATATTCATCAATAGTGTCGATTTTAAAAAAATTAGAGTATTTTGAAAAAGTAATTGATAAAATATTAAAAAATGAATCAAAAGATTTAACAAAAAATGAATTATTAAAGTTTCGTAATTTTCTTTCTGATATTTTATTGAAATATAATTTGGGAATACAAGAAAATAATGGTGAATATAAATTAGTAAATAAAAATCAAGATATAATTCATATTAGTGAATTTAAATATCTTTCTGGATATAATGATTTGATTTTTCATCTAGAACAAAAAAGATATAAGGATACTGTATCAAATGCTCGAACTTGTTTTGAAGAATTTATTCAAAAAAGTTTAATTAAATTAAATAAAGAAGTAAAAAAAGACAATAAAAAAGATTTTGAAACTTTATTATCAGAGATAAAAATTCATTGTGAAAATTTTAATAATGAAATTTCAGAAAGTGTTAATAAAATATTGCTAGAAACTGCAAAGATTAGGGGAAAATGTAGTAGTGCACATTTTTCTGGCAATATAAATGAAAATATAGCATTATTAGAAATTAATTCTATATTTACTTGTTTATTTTATTTGGATAATTTCGTAAAAAAAATAATGAAATATAAACTAAAGGAGGGAAAATCTTAAAATTGATGTTTTTTGTGATTTTGAGATATATTAAAAATGAAACAATATCTGGATATGGTTAAGTATGTACTTGACAATGGAGTGAAAAAGGAAAACAGGACAGGAGTTGACACAATTTCAACTTTTGCTTATTCATATAAAGTAGATTTGAGCAAAGGTTATCCACTTTTGACAACGAAAAAAATGTATTTTAACTCGATGTTACATGAGTTGTTCTGGTATTTATCGGGAGAAGAGCATATTAAGAACTTGCGAAAAAAGACAAAAATATGGGATGCATGGGCAGATGAGGAAGGAAGGCTGGAAACGGCTTATGGAAGATTCTGGAGAAGATATCCTGTACCTGAAATTTCGCTAGATGGAGAAGTTTTTGCTGATGAAAATAATCCTTGGGTAACTAGAGAAGAAAATGGACAGCTTGTATTTGACCAGATTCAGTATATTATTGACACTCTGAAGGAAATGAAAACAAATCCTAATCACAAAAACGGAAGAAGAATGATAGTTTTAGCTTGGAATCCAGGAAATGCAACAATTAGTAAATTGCCACCGTGTCATTATACTTTTGCGTTTAATGTTCTTGGAAATAAACTTAACTGCCATTTGACTCAAAGAAGCGGAGATATTGCACTTGGGATACCGTTTAATCTAGCTTGTTACTCATTGCTTACAATGATGATTGCAAAAGAATGTGGGTATGAAGTTGGAGAATTTGCTCATACAATAATTGATGCTCATATTTATGAAAATCATATTGAAGGGCTAAAGGAGCAATTGACAAGAGAGCCATTAAAACTTGCAAAAATTAAGATCGCAGACAAGCCGTTTAATGAACTTGCATTTGACGATATTGTGCTGGAAGATTATGAAAGTCATCCTGTGATTAAATTTGAAGTTGCGGTTTAATCCAAAAATTTATACTAAAACTTCTTTAAAACTCAAGTGGAAATCAAATTAAATTTTTACTTGGATTTTAGTGCAGTTTTAGTATAAAAAATAAGATACAGCAGAAAGGTGATGTTGATGTTTAGCTTAATAGTTGCTATTGGGAAAAATAATGAAATTGGAAAAAATAATCAGCTTTTGTGGCATATTCCTGAAGATTTGAAAAATTTTAAGAAAATAACTACTGGGAAAACGGTTATTATGGGAAAAAATACTTATGAAAGCATAGGAAAACCTTTGCCTAATCGTGTGAATATTGTTTTATCAAGAAATTTTTTAGAAATAGGAAAAAAAATAAGTGAAGATAGAAAAAAATATGAAAATGAAACTACAAAGCTGGAATTTTTTGATGATTTTCAAAAGGTTATCGAAAAGTATAAAGATTTCCCAGAGGAAGTTTTTATTATTGGTGGAGGCGAAATTTACAAAAAGTCGCTTGAACTTGGAATTATAACAAGAATTTATATGAGCCATGTTGATTTTTCTGATGATGAGGCAGATACTTATTTTCCAGAGATAGATTTTGAAAAATGGGTAACTTTGACAGAGGAAAATTATGATGGCTGGAAATTTTGTATTTATGAAAAAATAAAATAAGTATCAGAGGAGAAGATAATGCCTAAGCTAAAATTTACAAAAGAAGTAGTGGTTGAGGCTGGATATGAATTGATGAAAAAGAAAGGCTTTCAAAATGTAAGTGTCAGAAAAATTGCAAATTATTTAAAATGTTCCACGGCACCGATTTACTTTAATTTTAGGACAATAGATGAGTTAAAGGAAGAAATTATAAATATGTGCAAGGAAAAATTAAAAAAATATTTGTATGGGAATTATTCAGAAAGAAAAATTTTAAGTGGAGCTATTGGATTTGTAATCTTTGCTAGAGAAGAAAAGGAATTATTTAGAACAATTTTTCTTGATACTACTGAAAGATTTGAAAAACTCTATGAAATGACGCTTAATGAACTTTTAACAAAAGAAAATTTACATGAAAGTTTTCCTGATTTAGAAAAGGAAGAGGCTAAAAATGTTGTAAATAAAATATGGTATTTTTTATTTGGATATGCAACTATGCTTTGTACACGGCTTGATGAAGATTATAGAAAAAATGAAACGAATGAAATCATAGAAAATAAAATATTAGAAATAGTAAAATATTTTCAGATGTAAATCTAAAAAAATGATGAAATAAATGGGAGAAAAAATGAATAAATACAAATTTTTGGGAGCATTTCTTCATTTTATATACAGGATGCTTAGCTTTATGACTAGAAAGGAATATTTTTTTGCAGATGGAGTAGAAATGAATGAGCCTAATATCATTGTTTTCTGGCACAGAAAAATTTTTACAGTTTGTAATGCTACACGAACTATTAAAAAGAAGGCTTCCATCGTAAGTGCATCAAAGGATGGAGAGATATTGGCGGAATTGCTTAGAAGGGAAGGAAATGAGCTTATTCGAGGCTCTTCTAACAAAGATAATATAAAAAGTTTAAAAGAAGCTATGAAATATGCTAAAAGAAAATATAAACTTGGAATTGCTATAGACGGACCAGCAGGACCTATTTTTGAGCCAAAATCTGGTGCAATCTTTATAGCAAAAAAGACAGGAATGCCAATTGTGCCAATCAGCTCCTACTGTAGTAAAAAGTGGATTTTTAAGAATATGTGGGACAAACTTGAAATACCAATGCCGTTTTCAAGATGTGTCCATTATGTTGCAAAGCCATTTTACTTGACACGGGAAAGTTCCATGGAAGAATCAATAGAATTAGTCAAAAAAAGAATACATGAAGCTGGGTACAAAGCATTTGAGATTTATAATAAAAAATATAATAAAAATAAAAAAATTGAATTCAACGAAGAAAGTTTTGGAAAAGAATAAAATATAAATATTTTTATAAATTATAAGGAGGAATAAAATATGTCAAAATCGTTTTATATAACAACGCCAATTTATTATCCTAATGCGGCACCGCATGTGGGAACAGCTTACACAACAATAATTTGTGATATGGTAGCGAGATATAAAAGATTAACAGGATATGATGTTAAGTTTTTGACTGGAGTGGACGAGCATGGACAAAAAATTCAAGAAGCAGCAGAAAAAAATGGATATACGCCCCAACAATGGGTGGATAAAATGTCATCAAATTTTACAACTTTGTGGGGAAAATTAAATATTTCAAATACTGATTTTATGAGAACTACTCAAGAAAGGCATATTAACAGTGTCAGGGAAATTGTAAAAAAAGTCAATGAGAATGGAGATATTTACAAAGGTGAATACTGGGGTAAATATTGCGTTTCAGAAGAAACTTTTGTTCCTGAAAATCAATTAGTTGATGGAAAATATATGGGAAAAGAAGTTATTGATGTGAAGGAAATTTCATACTTTTTCAGGTTGTCAAAATATGAAGATGCATTATTAAAGTATATTGAAGAGAATCCTGAATTTATCAAGCCAGAAGGCAAAAAAAATGAAGTTATCGCATTTATAAAGCAAGGATTGCAGGATTTATCAATCTCAAGAACGACTTTTAATTGGGGAATACCATTAGAGCTGGAAAAAGGGCATGTAATTTATGTCTGGTTTGACGCTTTGACAAATTATTTGACTGGAGCGGGATTTGCTAAAGACCCTGAAGAATTTGCAAATGTCTGGACAAATGGTACAGTAAATCATGTTGTTGGAAAGGATATTTTGAGATTCCATGCTATTATTTGGCCTGCGATGCTTATGTCAGCTGGAATAAAATTGCCTGATACGGTTGCGGCACATGGATGGTGGACTGTTGAAGGTGAAAAGATGTCTAAATCGCTTGGAAATGTCGTTAATCCTGAAGAAGAAGTGAAAAAATACGGGCTTGATGCCTTTAGATATTATTTGATGAGAGAGGCGACTTTTGGACAAGATGCAGATTATTCCAAAAAAGCTATGATTCAAAGAATAAATTCTGACCTTGCAAATGATTTGGGAAATCTTTTAAATAGAACGATTGGAATGCAAAAGAAATACTTTAATTCGGAAGTTGTATTAAATGAAGCTGAAGAAAGTTTTGATGCTGAAATTAAGGAACTTTGGGAAAATACATTGGCAGACTTGGATAAGCATATAAATAATTATCAATTTTCTGAAGCATTAAAGGATATTTGGAAATTCATTTCAAGAATGAATAAATATATTGATGAATGTGAACCTTGGAAACTTTCAAAGAGTGAAAATCAAAAGGATAGATTGTCAACGGTTATGTATAATTTAGTGGATTCACTTTATAAGATTGCTGTAGTGATTTCGCCGTTTATGCCTGAAACTGGACAAAAGATGATAAATCAACTGGGACTTGACAAGGATGTTACTAAATTGCTTTTGGATGATGTAAGAGAATGGAAAAGTTATCCTGTTGGAAATAAATTAAACAAAGCGGTTCCATTATTTCCTAGAATTGAGCTGGAAGAAGAGCTTGAAAAAGAATATAATGAAGATTTAAAAATTGAAAATCCAATTACAATAGATGACTTTAACAGAATTGAAATTAAAGTTGTTCAAATTGAAAAAGTACAAAAAATTGAAAATGCCGATAGACTGCTAAAATTTATTGTAAATACAGGAAAAGAAAAAAGACAGATTATTTCAGGAATCGCAAAATGGTATCCGAATGAACAGGAATTAGCTGGTAAAAAAGTTCAGGCTGTGTTAAATTTAAAACCAGTTGAATTAAAAGGGGAACTTTCACAAGGGATGCTTTTGACAACGACAGAAAAGAAAAAAACTAAACTGATAATTATAAATGATGAAGTAAAAGTTGGAACAACTGTAAAATAAGTAATTTTAATTATGATTTATTTTAAATGGCAGAGTTGTTATCAAATAAATAGGAAAATGTATAGATTAAAAAAGCGGGGGCAATTTTTTTACGAATAGGAAATGTGATAAAAATATGAAAAAATGTATATATATATTATTTGTGTTATTATTTCTAGTATCTTGCTCAAAAAATGATGCTGGTTATGATGCACTTGAAAAAGGTCTTATCGGTATTTTGGAAAAGAAAGATTATGAATATATAATGAAAAATATAAATGAATCGGCAAAGGCTGGGAATGAAGATGTCTACGGACTTGCCTATACTTATCTTGCTGAAAATGGGAGTATGTTCTTTAATAAATATATGAAAAAAAGCAAAGGAATTGCCGAATATTATCAGGCACTTTTGTTGCAGCAAACTAATGGAGATGAGCTTCAGATTCTAGATCTTTTAGAAAATTCAGCAAAGCAAGGGAATATAAAGGCTTATTACATGATTGGAAATATATATGAAAATAGGTTGCAGTTTACAAAGGCACAGGAATACTTGAAAAAAGGCAGAGATGCTGGAGAGATTTATTCGCTTTATTCATATGAATACAATAAAAAATTGATGAAATTTTATAAGCGGATAGAAGAGCTTAATCAAAAATTAAACGATGGAACGATTACATCAGAAGAAAAAAAGGAACTTGGAACTTTAGTTTTGGAAAAAGTTTCAAATCCAGAAAAAGCTTATGATATTTTAAAGGATTTTCTATCTGAAAATTATTCGCCTGCACTTTATGCAAAAGCAAAATTACTGGAAAAAGATGATAAGGATGAAGAAGCTGTGCAAATTTATAATCAGATATTTACACAGGATAAATATTATTTAGCGGCATTTGAGCTGGCTTCACGACTTGTAAAAGACAAAAAAAATTATGACTTGGCATTAAAGATATTAGATGATACAAATTCTGATGAAGTTCTTATTTTAGGATATAAAGGATTTATTTATGAAAATTTAAAGGATTTTTCAAAAGCGGAAGAATTTTATCAGAAAGCTGCTAATAAAGATGACATTGACGCAATGAATTATCTTGGACGTTTGTATGAAACTCAAAAGGAAATGAAAAAAGCTAAAAATATTTATAATAAGGCATATATGCTAGGTTCAATTTCAGCTGGATATAAACTTGCCTATATTCTTGAAGATGAGGAAAAAGAAAAAAATCCTCCTGTAAGCAACAATGATAATGAACCAGCAAAACGAAATAAAGAAGCTAAAAAGATACTTGAAAGACTTGCAAATAGCGGAGATGACTATTCAATGGTAGATTTAAGCCTTTATTATCCAGAAAATGATAAAATGGTTAGAATCTTGAATCTGGAAGCCGCTGCAAAACTGAATACAACTGCATTTTACAATTTAGGAGTTTATTATTATAACAAAAAAAATAAAGACAAGGCAAAATTTTATTTTAAAGTTGCTAAAGAAAATGGATATGATATTGGAGATGTCTTTAGTGCTTATATAGCCGAGTAACAATATTTAAGTTTTTATGCACAAAAATAAATGTTTTAACAGAAAAATCTAATAAATATAATGTATAATTACTAAATTATTATAACGATAAATTTAATAGCCATTTATAAAAGTGAGAGAATTAAAAACAATACTTTTAATCGCAAGGAGTCTTGGCTCCTCGTTAGAAAATACAGAAAAGAAGGAAAATCAAACATTAAAAAATACAGTGTTGGATGAGATTTTCAAACTTTTACAAATGACTGAATAAAATTTAAGAAAAGGAGAAATTTTAAAAATGAAAAAAATAATTTTAATGATATCGATACTTTTATTATTTGTAGTATCGTGTGGAACAAAGGAATTTAGTGTTGATGTCGATGGGAAAGGGAAAGTTCCTGACTTTGAATTGAAGGATCTTAATGGTAAAAGTGCTAACCTTGGTAAAATTATGAAAAATGGGAAAAAGACTTTGTTTATTATAGCTGCTGAATGGTGTCCGCATTGCAGGGAAGAATTGCCTGAAGTTCAAAAATTTTATGACGCAAATAAAGATAAAATAAATGTGATTGTAGTATTCACAAATAGTAATACTAATCTTGGAAAAACACAAACTTATGTAAAAAATAATGAATATACTTTCCCAGCTTATTATGATGAAGATGGTACAGTTACTCGTGGATTTGAAATTGATGGATTCCCATTTAATTTAAAAATAAATAATGGAAAAGTTGAAGAAAAACTTGAATTACCAGTTGATTTTGATTCGATGACAGCTTCTTTTGGAAAATAATTTAATTTTAGTTTATTAGAAGTTTTAGTAACAAGAGACTTTATAAGAATAACTTAAAATAAAAAATAAAAATCTTTACAAATATGAAAATATATGATAAAATTACACTTGAAATTTATACTATGAATATAAGTTTGCCGTTATATTCTTGGTTTAAATAATAAATATTAGGAGGAAATAAAATGGCATTAAAACCAAAAAAAGAAATTATTGAAGCATTCGGAAAAAATGCTCAAGATACTGGATCTGCAGAAGTTCAAGTTGCACTTCTTACAGATAGAATCAGTCATTTGACTGCTCATTTAAAAACACATCCTAAAGATGTTCACTCAAGAGTAGGATTATTAAAAATGGTTGGTAAAAGAAGAAGATTATTAAACTACATTAAAAATAGAAATGTTGATGATTATAGATCACTAATCGAGAAATTAGGAATCAGAAAATAGTAATTAATTTAAAAGAGCGTATTTGTATATGCTCTTTTTTTAAAAATTTTAAAGGAGTTCAGATAAATACATGAAATATAAAGTAAGTGAGAAAATAAGTGGATTTTTTGTAATTCTGATAAAAAAATTGTTGTCGATTTTTTCTCTTAAAATTAGGTATAAAATTTTTGAGGGTTTTGGAATTTTTGCATATCATCTTATAAAAAAGAGACGATTACTTGCGATAAATAATATAAAAAATGCTTTTCCTGAAAAAGATGAAAAGGAAGTTGTGAAAATTGCAAAAGAGTCATACAAGACAATGGGAAAAATGATAATGACTTCGATTTTCCTGAAGGAAATTACAAAAGATGGGAATACTGTTGTAGAAAATGAAGAGCTAATGAGGAAAGCTTGTGAAAATAATGAAAAGGCAGTTTTAATAGTGTCGCTTCATTTAGGAGGATTTGAAGCGGGGAGTAAAATGAGTAATATTAGAAAATTTTATGCCGTTTTTAGAAATCAGAAAAATAAAAAAATTAATAGCTTGATGACAAAGTGGCGAAAAGAAGGTGGATTAAATTCATTACCTCTGCATAATAATGAGGTACTTAGTACAGCGATAAATGAAAAATCAATTATTGCACTTGCTTCAGATCATTATGGAAAAGATGTGAACGTGACATTCTTTGGAAGGGAAACGACAGGAGTAGCAGGACCTGTGCTGCTTTCGATGAAACATAAGATACCAATAGTTTTGGCTTATGCAATATTTGATGGAGATGTTGTTCGAGTTATAAATAAAAAGATTATTCAAATTGAAAAGCAAAAGAAATTAAAGGAAACAATGCAGTTTAATATGCAAAAAATTTATAATGAATTTGAAGAAATTATAAGAGAATATCCAGGGCAGTATATGTGGCAGCATAATAGATGGAGAAATAAGAAAAGAATAAATTAAGAAAGAAACAGATAAGAAGAAAATAAGTTGAAAAAAAAGTAAAAATTTATTTTTCTAACTTGAATATGTGAAAAAATTATGATAAAATTAAATGACGAAGTTTTTGGAGGAAAATATGAAAAAATATTTATGTCTATTTATTTTGTTAATTCTAACAAGTTGTACAATTTTAAGCCCTGCGGCTAATATATCTCAAGTTGAAGCAAATGAAATTAGTGCTGAGATAGTAAAAGTTACTGAAGAGTTAAAAAATGCTGCCAGCTTAAATGAATATGATAAATTAAAAGAAGTTTTTTTACCTACATTTAAAAATAATATTATTGTAAAAAAAATACAAAAATACGATCTTTCAGGATTGACATTTGTTTTTTCTGATGTGAATGTCGTATCAGCAAATAAGGCAAATAGTACGATGGTAATTAATTTTGCCACAGTGAGCAATTATTATAAATTAACTTGGAAAAAGACAGATGACAATGTATGGAAGATTTCAAATGTAGCTGAAAAAAAATAGGAAGGGAGAAAAATGAGCATATCAATAACAATTTTGTTGATTGTTATTTTTTCTTTTTTAACTTTTTTTATAGCTTATTTTTTTGGAAGTTCAATTTTTAAGAAAAAATACGGAGATTTGAACGAACTAGAATTAAAAATCGTTGATGCTAAAAGAAGACTTGAAACATCAAAAAAAGAAGTTGAAAGAGAAATTGAATCGTTTAGGAAAGAAGAGACATTAAAAGTAAAAGAAGAATTGTTAAATGAGAAAAAAATAGCAGACGACGAAATAAAAAAAATGAAATCAGAGCTTGCCATTAAGGAAGAAAGAATTGCCAAAAAAGAGGAAACATTGGAAACAAAAATGGAACGATTGGAAGAAAAAGAAGCTAAAAGTGATAAACATCGTGAAAAATTATTTCGGAGAGAAAAAGAACTGGAAGAAATGATTGCAAGTGAGGAAAAGGAACTGGAAAGAATTTCTGAATTGACACAAGAAGATGCTAGAAAAATCATTTTAACTAAGCTTGAGAATGAATTAGATCACGATAAAGCTGTGTTAATTAGAGACTATGAGTATAATTTAGACAGGGAAAAAGACAGAATTGCTAAGAGAATTATTTCTACTGCAATTGGAAAGGCTTCTGCTGACTATGTTGTAGATTCCACAATTTCAGTTATTCAGCTGCCAAGTGAAGAAATGAAAGGTAGAATTATTGGGCGTGAAGGAAGAAATATAAGAGCTATTGAAGCGGCGACTGGAGTTGACCTGATAATTGACGATACTCCTGAGGCAGTTGTGTTATCTTCGTTTGATGGCGTAAGAAGAGAAGTGGCTAAAATTGCACTTGAAAAATTAATCTCAGACGGACGTATTCATCCAACAAAAATAGAAGAAGTTGTAGCAAAAGCACAGCATGAAGTAGATGAAAGCATATTAGATGCTGCGGAACAGGCTATTTTAGAAGTGGGAATTCCAACATTACCACGTGAAGTTTTAAAAGTATTTGGACGCTTGAAATTTAGAACATCTTTTGGACAAAATATTTTACAGCATTCAATAGAAGTTGCACATATAGCGGCAACACTAGCTGCAGAAATTGGTGCAAATATTGATATAGCCAAAAGAGCTGCATTATTGCACGATATAGGTAAGGCTTTTTCACATGAACAGGAAGGTTCACATGCTATAAATGGTGGAGAGTTTTTGAGAAAATTTTCTAAAGAAAGTGAAATTGTGATAAATGCAGTAGAATCACATCATAATGAAGTTGAGCAGTTAAGTATTGAAGCGGTAATAGTACAGGCTGCAGATTCAATTTCAGCTTCAAGACCAGGAGCAAGACGTGAAACATTATCAAATTACTTAAAACGTCTGGAACAACTAGAAGAAATTGCAAACAGCCATGAAGGAATTGAAAGTTCGTATGCAATTCAAGCTGGAAGAGAGCTAAGATTAATTGTTCATCCAGATAATGTTGATGATGACAAGGCTACAATACTGGCAAGAGATGTAGCAAAAGAAATTGAAGAAAAAATGCAATATCCAGGGCAAATAAAAGTTACAGTTATTAGAGAAACTAGAGCCGTGGAATATGCAAAATAATAATAAAATAAATTAAAAATAGAGCTAATCCATTAAAAATATCTTTTTAGAGAGTGTTTAAAATTTTATATAAACTCAAAGTGAAGATAATTTTATTTTGGAGGCTCTTTTTTTATCATAATTATTTAATAAATATTTTTTGATAAGGATTGACCACCCTTGTTAAATAAAATTTGTAATAACTTTATTCTTTAAATGAGAAATAGTATAGGTTGGCTAATTTAGACGATTAAAAAAGTAAAATCAATAAAGACGGAATTATAATTACAAGGGTCAATACCACTTGACAGAAAGTAAAGAAAAATAAGAAAATTAAACATAAAAAAATACTGTATTTATTGAAAATTTTCGATTTTTACAAAGACTATAGATTGGTTAATTAATAAGGAGTAAAATTTATTGAAAAATAAATTAAGAAAAACTATAAAAAAATGATAATATGTAGTATAATAAGTATAATACGTTAAAGCTATTTTAAAACTGATCTTAAAAATTTTGTCTAATTTAGATTAGTTTGAAGTTTGAATATTGTAAGTATTTAATAATCATATAAGTTTGTTGTTTGGCAAGGAATCAAGAAATGAAGATGTAAAGGAATGATTTTAGATGAAATTTTTAATAATTGGAGATGTTGTTGGAAGACCTGGTAGAAATACACTGTTTAAATATTTGGAAAAAAGACGTCAAAATTATGATTTTATTATTGTAAATGGTGAAAATTCTGCTGGTGGATTTGGGATAAATGTAAAGATTGCAAAGGAAATGTTTGAGCGTGGAGCAGATGTTATAACTTTAGGAAATCATAGCTGGGATAAAAGGGAAATTTATTCTTATATTAATGAGCAGAAAAACTTGATTAGACCTATTAATTTTACAAAGGAAGCTCCAGGAAATGGTTATACAATTGTAGAGAAAAATGGAATAAAAGTGGCAGTCATAAATGCACAATGTAAAGTATTCATGCCACCAATTGCTTGTCCGTTTTTAGCAGTTGAAGAAGTTTTGCCTAAAATAAAGGAAGAAACTGATATTATTGTGCTTGATTTTCATGGAGAAGCTACTTCGGAAAAACAGGCTATGGGATGGAATTTAACTGGGAGAGTATCTGCAGTTTATGGAACTCATACGCATACTCAAACAGCTGATGAAAGAATATTGCCTGGAGGAACAGCTTATATTTCAGATATTGGAATGACTGGAGGTCATGACGGTATTTTGGGAATGAATAGACGGGAAAGTATTCAAAGATTTAAAGATGGAATGCCAACAAGATATTCTGTATGTGAAGAAAATTTAAGAATTAATGGAATTGAACTGGAAGTAAATGAAAAGACGGGAAAAGCAGTTTCTATAAAACGTGTAAATATGGGATACGATGAAATATAAAAATAGAGGAAAAATTTAATAATGAAGTGGATAAAAGTAAGAGTAGATTATTTTTCAGATAATTTAGAAGAAGCAAAAGCAAAATTAGTAAATATGTTTAATGAAATTGGAATCAATCAAGTTGAAGTCATTGATTATTTTTTAGAAAATGAACTTGACTATAATGCTAATTTTTCTAATAAAAATGATGTTTGGAGTATCATCGGATATATTGTGGATAATAGATTTGCAAATACAAAATTAAATATTATTTTTAATAATTTAAAAGAATTTATGGAAAATGAAAATGAATTTATGCATGAAATTTTTACAGCTAAATGCAACGATGAAGACTGGCAAGATGAATGGAAAAAGTATTTTCACACTGTAAACATAACTGATAATATTGTGATAAAGCCCAGCTGGGATAAATATGAGCCGTCTGATAACGAAATTGTAGTTGAGATTGATCCTGGACTTGCCTTTGGGACTGGAACACATGAAACGACTTCACTTTGTGTAGAATTTTTGGAAAAATATGCCCAAAATAAGAAAAAATTGCTTGATATTGGATGCGGTTCTGGAATTTTGATGTTAATTGGGAAAAAATTAGGTGTAGAAAAGGTTGTTGGAATTGATATTGATGAAAAAGTAAATGATGTCGTGCTGGAAAATTTTTCTAAAAATGGAATAAATGATAATTTTCAAGTGATAATCGGAAATCTTGTAGATGACGTAAGTGAAAAGTATGATTTAGTTGTTTCAAATATTCTGGTGGATGTCTTGGAAAAACTGCTTGAGGATATAGAAAAGATTTTAGAAAAAGGGGCAACGGTTATTTTTTCTGGGATTTTGAATGAAAAAGAAGAGGCATTTGTGAAAAAGGCTAAAAATTATAATTTGAAACAAATTGATAGACGAGAGAAGAATAATTGGGTATCACTTGTTTTTAAATATGAAAATTAGTTAATTTCGTATTTTTTATTTAAAAAATGTAAGATTATTCTAAATGTATCTGGTGAAATAAATTAATAAAAATAGAAAGTGAGAAAAAATGATAATTGCTATTGACGGTCCAGCAGGAAGTGGTAAAAGCACGATTGCAAGACTAATTGCAAAAGATAAAGGGCTTATTTATCTTGATACGGGTGCTATGTATAGACTTGTTACATTAAAGGCCTTAAATAAAGGAATATTAGGGAATAATGACTTGAATTATTTGGAGGAAATAAAAAAACTGCTTGACAATCTTAATATTGATATTAAGAAAAATGGATTTTATCTTGATAATGTTGATGTAAGTGAAGAAATTAGAAAGCCGATTGTTTCAGAAAATGTATCAGATGTTGCGGCAATTCGTGAGGTTCGGGAAAAAATGGTAGATTTGCAGAGAAAATTTTCAGAATCAAAAAATGTTATTTTAGATGGTCGTGATATTGGAACGGTTGTTTTTCCAAATGCGGATTTGAAAATATTTTTGATTGCTGATGCAAAGGAAAGGGCAAAAAGGCGTTATAAGGAACTTGTTGAAAAAGGTGAAAATGTTGAAATTGAGGAAATTTATGAAAATATTTTGAAAAGGGATAAAATTGATTCGACACGAAAAGAAAGTCCATTGAAGAAAGCGGAAGATGCTATTGAAGTGGATACAACTTCTAAAAATATTGAAGAAGTGAAAAATGAGATTTTGAGAATGATAAATGAGAATATTTAGTATTATTTTAAGTTTAAATAGAGAATTTTCCATAAAATCTTTTATTACGAAATTTAGAAATAAATGTAATTTTGACTTGTTAACAGGATTTATATTAGTTTAAACTTATAAAAACCCTTTATTTTTTAATAATCTGCTTAGATTTTGTTTTTTAAAAATTATAAAATACATAGAATATGTAAAAAAGAGGGAGAAAGTAAAAAAAGTACTAGACAAATGCTGAAAATAGTGTATAATAATCTAGTAATTTAATAATTTAAAGAATAAAGCGGAGGTTTGATTAATATGTCAAAAAAAGAATTTGTAGATGCTTATGCAAAAGCTACAGGAGAAACTAAAAAAAGAGCAGAAGAATTGGTAAATCAATTTTTAGATACTGTGGAAAAAACGTTATTAAATGGAAATTCAGTTCAATTTGTTGGTTGGGGAACATTTGAAGTAAAAGAAAGAGCGGCAAGAACTGGAATTAATCCACAAACTAAAGAAGAAATTCAAATACCTGCAAAAAAGGTTGTTAAATTTAAAGTTGGTAAAAAATTAGCTGATAATGTAGTTGAAGGAAAATAATACTTTAAATTAGTACCAAAACACTCATAACTTTGGTTATGAGAGTCTAAAAGGCTATTTCTAAATGGAAAATCATTGGGAGATAGTCTTTTTGCTTAAAGATAATTAGAAAAAGAAGTTAGAAGATAGGTGAGATATGATTTTATATAATTTATTAAGAAATTTACTGTATTTTGTAATAATAATTTTAGCAATATTTAACGGTAAACTGCTAAAATTTTTTAAATCTAGATTATTTCAAAAAATGGACAATAATAGTTTTCTAAATAGTAATGAAGAGGCAATTCTTATTCATTTTTCATCAGTTGGAGAATTTAATTTAACAAAAGAGCTTATTTCAGAAATATTAGAGGGAAAAAAGACTGGAAAAAAAGAAAAAGTTATTCTTTCTGTTATGACAAATACTGGATATGAGGCAGTTAGTAAAGAATATTCTGAAAATAGAAATGTAAAAATATTTTATTTTCCACTTGATGATTTTTTTGTGATTCGTAAAATTTACAAAAAATATAAAATAAAAAAAACATTGATTATAGAAACTGAAATTTGGCCAAATTTATATTATTTTGCTGCTAAAATGGAGAATTATTTATTGTCAATGGAAGACTTACAGAAAAAAAATTAAAATCATATCTAAAATTTGGCTGGATTATTAAAAGAACTATAAATCGTGCAAAAAAAATAATGGTGCAAAGTGTTTCTGATAAGGAAAGATATGAAAAATTAGGAGCTGAAAAGAATAAAGTTAAAGTTTATAAAAACTTGAAATATTCAATTAAATATAATAAAATTTCAGAAGATCAAAAAAAAGAGTATTACAATACAACCATAGATAAAAATAAAAAAATAATTGTATGTGGAAGTACACGTCCAGATGAGGAAAAAATTTGGCTGGATGTTTTAAAAAAAGTAGATACAGATAATGAATATCAGTTGATTATTGTGCCACGACATTTAAAGCGAATTTATGAGATTGAAAAAATAATTTTGGAAAAATTTTTGAGAAATGATTATTCTTTATTTACAAAAATTGAAGAAAATAAAAAAAATAATGAAACAACAAGATATAAAAAAATAATTATAGTTGATAAAATGGGAATTTTGACTGATTTTTATCAATTGGCGGATTTTGTATTTGTTGGCGGGACGCTTGTAGATATTGGCGGACATTCGATTTTAGAGCCGCTTTATTATGGGAAAAAGCCGATTATTGGGAAGTATTTTCAAAATATTGAGGAAATTGTGAAGGATGCTAAACAGCTTGGTTTTGTTGAAATTGTGGAAAATGAAGATGAGATTGTTGAATATTTGAAAAAATTTGAAAATGTTGATACGAGGGAATTTTTTGAGAAAAATAACGAAATAAATAAGATACTGGATGAAATTTTATATTAAAATTTTTGAAAATAATTTAGAAAGAGAAAAGGAAAATAAATAAATTATGGAAGATAAGAATAAAGATAAGATTAAGATTATTGGGAAAAATGGTCAAAAAATTGAAATTAGTAAAGCTGAGCAGGAAAGAAGAGCTAAAATAAAAAAAGTTAATGATGAATTTAAAGTGGCGAATGCAGAAAAAAGCAGGATTATAAATGAAAAGGAAATTTGGAAATATTTCTTTGAAAAGCCTAAAAAAAATTATAATAAATATATGTATGAAATGCTTGAATTTCCTAGGCATTTGATGTATAATAATGAGAGCGTTGATGAATATTGTGGAAAATGGAATAAATTTTTTAAAAATAAAAATGAGATTTACTTGGAAATAGGTTGTGGAAGTGGAAATTTCACAGTTCAAAATGCGCAAAAATTTAAAGATAGAAATTATATCGCATTGGAATTACGATTCAAAAGACTTGTCTTGGGAGCAAAAAAATCTAAGAAAAGAAATTTAGATAATATTTTGTTTGTGAGAAAAAGAGCTGAAACAGTATTGGATTTTTTGGGAAAAGATGAAATTACAGGAGTGTATATTAATTTTCCTGATCCTTGGGAGGGCGAGGAGAAAAAAAGAGTTATAAGTAAAAGTCTATTTTCTAAATTGGATATTATTTTAAAAACAAATGGGAAACTATTTTTTAAAACTGACCATGATCAATATTATGAAGATGTTTTGGAATTAGTGAATAAACTTGATAATTATGAAATTATTTATCATACAAATGATTTGCATAATTCAGAAAAGGCAAGTGAAAATATTAAAACTGAATTTGAACAAATGTTTTTAAGTAAGCATAATATGAATATTAAGTATATCGAAATTGAAAAAATAAAATAAATTATAGGTAAAAATATTGAAGGGAGAGAAAATAAGAATCTGAATTTCTTATATTAAAAATTATGGAAAATAAAAATACATATAGTGAATTGCTTTATAAGTCTAATCCGTTTAATTATACTGTACCAGCGTTATTAGAGGCAAATGGGAAATTATATGGATTAACTCCAAAAGATTCGAGAAAAGCTAGGGTACTGGAATTAGGTTCATCATTTGGAGGAAATATTATTACACAGGCACTTTATAATCCTGAAGCTGAATATGTCGGTATTGACTTGACAGCGGAACAGGTAAGAAAAGGAAATGAAATTATTGAAAAAATAGGGCTTACAAATATAAAATTAATTGAAAAAAATATTCTGGATGTAAATGAAGATTTCGGGAAATTTGATTACATTATTGTTCACGGTGTGTTTTCATGGGTTCCTGAAAATGTAAAGGATAAAATTATTAAGATCTGCAATGAAAATTTAAATGAAGAAGGAATTGCATATATTTCCTATAATACTTATCCAGGATGGAAAGAGCCAGATAAAATACGTGAAATGATGATTTATGCTAATAAATATTTTCCTGAAATTTCACTAGGGGATAAAAATCAGCGTGGAAAGGCTTTTATTTCAATTGTTGCAGAACAAATGAAATTATATGAAGATATTGTTGAGAAAAAAGGGGATTTTATTAAGCAGATAGAAGAGCTTCTAGAAATGCAGGATTACTATGTGGCACATGAATATCTTGAAAGTTTTAATCATCCATTGTATTTAAATGAATTTGTAGACTTGATAAAAAAAGAAAATTTACAATATGTATCAGATGTTGCTTTAAGGTTATCTATTATCAGTACTTATAATCAAGATACAGTAAATAAATTGCAGCAATTATCACAAGGAGATCATGTAATAAAGGAACAGTGCCTTGACTTTATACTTGATACTAAATTTAGAAGATCATTAATTTGTAAAAATAGTCAATCTGGAAAACTCAATTTTAGTGAAAGTTTTCCTAACGAAATACTAGATTCATTTATATTATCATTGAGATATACAAAGGAAGAACTGGAAACATTAAATGAAGATAATGTTAAGGAAATTATGCTTCATTTGGCAGAAACTCCATATAAGAGCTTTGATATTATGGATGCTATGAAATATTGGGAGAATAATACTAAAGAAGAGGATAAAAGTGAAGAGAAAAAAAATGAAGTTCTTGCTAATTTGAGAAAATTTGTTTTAAATAGTATGATTAATGGTAAAATTAAATTTTACTGTTCTGAAAATGAAATAATTCCTTATGAAGAAAATCAAGTTTATATTTCTGAAAAATTTAGAAATTATATAAAAACATTAATTGTTGGAGAAGGATCTGGATTAGTAGGAATAGCAAATTCGAGAAATGAAATTATTAGTGATTTGAATGATGTTGATGTAATAGTTGCAGATATTTTATCAGAACCGAGAACAGAAAATGAAATAATTAAGGAATTATCAAAAACAACTATTTATAGAACGATGCCAAATGGTGAAAAACAAGAAGTGGAAGCTTCTGAATATTTACCAGAAAGCATAAGAAAATTTGAATTTTTAGGTTATTTTTCAAAAAGATAAATTAATGTAAAATAGTGATAGGCGGATAAATACTTATCACTTTTTTACATAATTATTTATGTTGTAATGAAACTGTAGTAATACTATTTCGTTTAGTATATCAGGAATTTTGAATTGTATATCATTTAGACGAATATAAATAAAAAGGGGGAGAAAATAAATTATGAAAGAATTGGAAAAATTTTTAGAATTGGATAATATAATTAGATTTTTAAAGACCAATATTTTTAAATTGTTTATAATTTATTTAATTGTAAAAATTGGAAAAATATTTAAGACAAGGATTGAAAAAATATTAAAAATTATACTTAATAAATCAAATGTTGATAAAAGTGTGGCTTCATTTTTGCTTTCAATTTATTCGATTTTATATTATTTTATCCTGCTTTATTCTTCTGTGGGAATTCTTGGAATCAATACTACTTCAATTACAACGTTTTTAGGAGCAACTGGTATTGTTTTAGGAATAGCCTTTAAGGAAACATTGGGAAACTTTTGTGGAGGACTCATAATTCTTACATTTAAGCCATTTAGTGTTGGAGATACAATTGAGTATAATAATTATATTGGAACTGTAAAGAAAATAGAATTATTTTATACAAAAATGTTAAATCCGCAAAATGAGCTTGTAATAATTCCAAATGGAATAGTTACCAATACAGAAATAAGAAATATTAGGCAAAATGGAGAACGTAGACTTGATTTGGAAATTGGAGTTTCGTATAATAGCAATATTGAAAAAGTAAAAAATGTTTTGGAAAGAATAGTTATAGATGAAACAATGAATGAAGTTGAGGAAACGCAAATAAAGAATAATTTACTTGTAAAACTTCAAAATACAATTTTAGAAAATCGTGAAAAAAATAGAATCAATTTATTTTCAACAATTTTTTCTAGGAAAAAAATGAAAGAAGCAGAAGATGAAGCAGGTAAAAGATCTGAAGAAGAAATTTATGGAAATACTAAAAATATAGAAAATGTATCAAATATTCCAAAAGTTGATAATGAAAAAATGATATTAGGTTCAAAGCCATCTGTTATAGGAGTTGGTAAGTTAGCAGATTCTGCGATAATATTTTATGTTTACGTTTATACACGTTCAGAAAATTATTTGAATTTGAAATTGAAGTTGAATGAAAGAATAAAAACTGAATTTGATAAGGTAGGCATTGAAATACCATATCCTCAAATGGATGTGCATATATCAAAATAATAAATAGGAAATTTTAAAAATAATAAGATAAAAATTCAATTTTATTTAAAATATTAAAATTTTATTACAAAAATACTGTAAAATTTAGAACTGTAAAAGCATTGTATTTGTTAGAAATTTTAGACTTTTACAAATGCTAAAATAAAAAAAGGAGGAAAAATGGAATTAAAAAGATTTTTGAATGACAATGCAGTACAAAGTAACTGTTACGTTATTTCTTATGGAAAAAACTGTTATGTTATGGATCCTGGACAGGAAAAAATGACAGAAGTTGTTGATTATATTGAAAAAAATGAGTTAAACTTATTGGGAATTCTTTTGACACACAGTCATTGGGATCATATTTGGGGTATACCGTCTATGCTAGAATATAAAAAAGTTCCTGTTTATGTAAGTGAAGGAGGATATGAATTTTTATTTAATCCTGAATTGTCGCTTTTTGCTTGGAGAGAAGGAGAGTTTGAGTTAAGTAAAGAAGATGTCAAAATTGTAACTTTGAAGGAAAATGATAAAATTGGAGAAAATGGGATAATCTCTGGAAATATTAATAATGAAGAAGTTTACTTTGAAATAATTGAAACGCCGGGACATAGCAGAGGGGATATTTGCTACTATGATAAAAAAAATGAAATATTATTTTCAGGAGATACGTTGTTTGCTGGAACTTATGGAAGAGTGGATTTGCCAACGAGTGATCCAATTCAAATGGGAAAATCATTGAAAAAATTATTGAATTTGAATCCAGAGATTAAAGTTTATCCAGGACATGGATTTGATACTGTTATTGAAGTAGAAAAAAGATATTATTAATTTATAAGTTAAAATAAAAAAATAAGGAAAAAAATGAAAATAATAATTCAAAGAGTGAATTTTGCAAAAATATTTGTGAATAATGAATTTAAAGGGGAAATTCAAAAGGGAATAGTTGCTTACGTTGGAGTTGCTAACGGAGATTGTGAGAAGGATATAGACTTTTGTATTGAAAAATTAATTAATCTTAGAATTTTTAATGATGAAAATGGGAAATTAAATTTATCGGTGAAAGATATAAAAGGAGAATTATTAATTGTCAGCAATTTTACAATTTATGGAAATACAAAAAAAGGAAGAAGACCAAGTTACACAAATTCTGCGGCATCTAATGAGGCTAAAAAAGTTTATAGTCTTTTTTTGCAAAAATTGAAGAATACGGATATTAGATTTGAAACAGGAGAATTTGGTGAATATATGAGAATAGTTTCTGAAAATGATGGACCTGTAAATTTAATATTATCTTCAGATTTGTAATGAAAACAATTTAATTTTAAAGTTAAATTATTTAATTTTTTAAAAAGGAAATTGTAAAAGTGAAAAAATTATAAAATGAGATAATATAAAAAATTAAAATTGACTTTTACAAATAAAAATAATTGATATAAATGAAGGGAGAAAAGAGAAAATGGTGAGAAAATCAACTTTAACAATGGCTTGTATGTTATTGACAGTGGGATGTACAGGATTACAAACAAATAGTGAAAATGATTCTAAAACTAGAAAGAATAATAATGATCTTTCAGCTAATAGTAATGGTGATGATAGAGATGATAATATTGTTATTGAAATAGTTGGGAATAATAAGAAGGGAAACAAAGGAGATTCTCAAAGTAATAATATAGAAAAAAAATATAGTAATCAAGATAAAAATAATGAAAGTGAATATGATATTGAAAAAGTAACTGAAAGAAATAATTCTGAAAGAAATAGTCATACAAATGAAAATTCAGACGATCTAAAAATTACTAAATTATTTGATGAAAATACTTTGGTAGATCGTTCAATGCCAAATTCTCAATTAATATTGCAAAAGTTATCTGAATTGAAGAGAAAGCAGCAGGAAATATTAAAAAATGGTACAGCTAGTCAAAAAAAGACTGTAAAGTTACAAAATGATCTATTGAAGTCGTACAGTCACTGGAAAGGTACAAAATATTCACTTGGAGAAGATTCGTCAAGTGGAATGGACTGTTCAGCATTAACACGTAGAGTTTATCGAGAAGTATACGGATATGAACTACCAAGACAGACAGTACAGCAAATTAAAATGGGAGCTCATATCGCTAAAGAAAACTTGAAACCAGGAGATATTGTATTTTTTAGACCAGAAGATACAAATAATCATACGGCAGTTTATTTAGGAGATTCTCTTTTTATTAATGCATCTTCCTCTAAAGGAGTTGTAATTTCTACATTAGAAAATACTTACTGGAATAAATATTTTAAATACGGTGTAAGAGTTAGAATGGCATAATAAATATTATTTTAAAGGACTTCAAAACTTGTAATTTTAAAAATTTTAGAGTATAATATACCCATAACATTTAAAATTAAATATTGGAGGGGTAAAACCTTTAAAAAATTTTTTAGGAGGAAAAATAATGAAAAATTATAAAGTGGCGATCATTGGAGCTACAGGACTTGTTGGAAGAACATTTTTAAAAGTGTTAAAAGAAAGAAATTTTCCAGTGGAAAAGTTGTATCTTTATGCTTCAGCTAATTCAGCAGGTAAAAAAATCGAATTTAATGGAACAGAATACACTGTGATGGAATTAACGGATGAGAATATAGCTAATGACATTGATATTGCTTTATTTTCAGCTGGAGGAGGAGTATCACTTGAATATGCTCCAAAATTTAAAGCTAAAGGCGCAGTTGTTATAGACAACAGTAGTGCTTGGAGAATGGATAAAAATATTCCACTGGTAGTTCCTGAAGCTAATCCAGAAGCATTGAAAAACCACCCTGGAATTATTGCAAATCCAAATTGCTCTACAATTCAAGTAATGCCTATATTAAAGGTATTGCAAGAAAAATATGGATTGAAAAGAGTAATTTATTCTACTTATCAGGCTGTTGCAGGTTCTGGACAAAAGGGGCTTAACGATCTGGAAGCTAATTTAAAAGGAGAACCATCAAAAGGGTATCCACATCAAATTGCATTTAACGCATTGCCTCACATTGATGTTTTCCTAGATAATGGATATACAAAAGAAGAAGAAAAAATGATTAATGAAACTAGAAAAATCTTAAACTTGCCAGATTTAAAAGTAACTGCAACTTGTGTAAGAGTTCCAATTAGATTTGGACATGCGGTATCTGTAAATGTGGAATTGGAAAAACCTTTTGAATTGGAAGATGTTATTAATGCATTTGAAGAAAAAGAAGGAATTATTGTGCAAAATGATGGTAAGAATAATATTTATCCAATGCCTATAAATGCACAAGATACTGATGAAGTTTATGTTGGAAGAATTAGAAAAGACTTTTCAGCTGGTAATGCTCTAAATTTGTGGGTTGTGGCAGATAATATCAGAAAAGGGGCGGCTACAAATACAATTCAAATTGCTGAAACTTTAATAAAAGAAGGAGCACTATAATAGAAAATGAAAGTTAGTACGATAAAAAATAAAATATTAGTATTACTAGTTTTTATGGCAACTTTCATAGCAGGATATAGTGATGATATAAAGGTTGGGATGGAGTGTGGATATGCTCCTTTCAACTGGTTTCAAAATGATAGTAAAAATGGTGCAGTGAAAGTAGATGGAGGTTATTGTGGCGGATATGACGTTGAAATAGCTAAAGTCATTGCTAAAAAGTTAAATAAAAAATTAGTAGTTGTAAAAACAAAATGGGATGCATTGCTTGGACCTGCCTTAACTTCTGGGAAAGTTGATTTGGTTATAGCAGGGATGTCGGCAACGCCTGAAAGACGACAAAGTTTAAAATTTTCAAAACCATATTATGAATCAGATTTAGTAGTAGTTGTGAAAAAAAATGGAAAATATGCTAATGCTAAAACAATTAATGATTTTGTGGGAGCAAAGATTACAGGGCAGTTAAATACACTTCATTATGATGTTATTGATCAAATAAAGGGTGTGAAAAAGCAAACTGCGATGGAAAGTTTTCCTGCGATGATAGTAGCCCTAAATTCTGGGAAAATAGATGGATATATTTCTGAAAGACCAGGAGCGATGGCAGCCCAATTTTCAAATCCCAATTTAAAGTTCATTTCATTTGATAAAAAAGATGGATTTAAATACGATACTGAAGAAGTAAATGTTGCAGTTGGAATGAAACTGGGAAATACAGAATTGGAAGAGAAAGTTAATAAAATTCTAGATGAAGAACTGACTCCCAAAGTGCGACAGCAAATTATGGAAAAAGCCATACAAAATCAGCCAAATGAAACATCTCGCTCATTTTTTGGATGGGTTACATTTTTTATTCAAAATAACTGGAAGACATTTTTAAAAGGTACAGTTGTAACATTATTTATTTCAGTTACTGGTACAATTGTAGGATTTTTCATTGGATTAGTAGTTGCATTATTTAGATATTCAGAAGCAGAAATTGATGGACAGACTAAAAAATATAAAAAAGGTGGATTAAAAGTCCTAAACTGGTTTTTTTCAGTTTACATTGCAGTATTTAGAGGGACTCCTATGATAGTTCAGTCAATGGTAATTTATTATGGACTTTCTCAAGTATTTAATTTAAATTTATCTCCATTACTAGCAGCTTTATTTATTGTATCAATAAATACGGGGGCATATATGAGTGAAATTATTCGTGGTGGAATTGATTCGATTGACACAGGACAGTTTGAAGCGGCAAAGGCGATTGGAATGACAAATTTTCAATTAATGAAAAGTATTATTTTTCCGCAAATGTTTAGAAATATTTTGCCAATGATAGGAAATGAACTTATTGTAAATATAAAAGATACATCAGTGTTAAATGTAATAAGTGTTACAGAGTTATTTTTTATTTCAAATTCTGTTGCAGGAACTTATTCACGTTATTACGAAGTGTTTATTATAACAAGTGTAATTTATTTCTTCTTGACATTTACGTTATCATTAATTTTAAAACAAATTGAAAAAAGAATTGATGGACCTCAAAATTTTGAATTTTTAGATGATGTTAATGGGGAGGAAAAATAATGGGGAAAAAAGTTATTGAAATAAAAAATATTAGAAAAGATTTTGGAAAAAGGACAGTATTAAGGGATATAAACTTTGATGTTCATGAAAAAGAAGTTGTAAGTATAATTGGTTCATCTGGAAGTGGAAAGTCAACTCTTCTACGGTGTATAAACTTGCTTGAAAAACCTACAAGTGGACAAGTATTAATTCACGGAAAAGACGCTATGGCAGGAGATATATCGCTTGTAACATTACGCGAAAAAGTAGGAATGGTATTTCAGCAGTTTAACTTATTTAATAATTTGAGTGTCTTGGAAAACTGTGTAATTGGACAAATGAAAGTTTTAAAAAAGTCACGAGAAGAAGCTGAAAAAATTGCAAAAGAATTTTTGGCAAAAGTGGGAATGGAACGTTTTATTTATGCAAAGCCAAATCAAATTTCAGGTGGACAAAAGCAAAGGGTGGCAATAGCAAGAGCACTGGCAATGCAGCCTGAAGTCTTATTATTTGATGAGCCTACAAGTGCGTTAGATCCAGAAATGGTTGGAGAAGTTCTAAAAGTAATGAAGGATTTAGCAAAAAGTGGACTTACAATGATCGTTGTAACCCATGAAATGGATTTTGCACATGATGTTTCAAGTAGAGTTGTATTTATGGATCAAGGTGTAATTGTAGAAGATGACAAGCCTGAAAATATTTTTGGAAATCCAAAACATGAAAGAACTAAGGAATTTTTAAGCAGAATGTTGAGTAAATAATATACTATTATTTATAAATTATAATTAAAATAAAATTAAAACTAAAAATATTCCTTGAAATTTTTAAAAAAATAGTGTAGAATAGTAAAAGTAAAATTTATTAAAATTAAAGGAGAAAAAATGGCAAAGAAAAAAGCTGAAGATATTAAATTAACTTTAACTGATGAAGAAAGAGAAGGATTGGATAACGAAGGAGTAAAAAGAGTTTTAACTAATAAGGCTATATTAAATGTGGCAAAAGAATATAAATTTTCAGATGAGGAAAAAGAAGAATTTGAATATTTCTTTACAAATGAAAAACATAAATTTTTTGTTGCAAAATTAATTGAAGATAAAATTTCTGTAAACGAAAATGATGTTACAAAATTATATACAGATAACAAAGCAAATTTTGATGCACAAAATATTCCTTTTTCTCAAGCTAGAGAAATTATTCAAAGAGATTTACTGAATCAGCAGGTTGCTATGTTAGAAGCAGAAGAATTGAATAAATTAATTGAAGGAATGGAAGATAAAATAGAAATCACTAAAAAAGAAGTATTATTTTCTAAAGGAGATGCAGAAGTATTAAAAACTTTAATAGTTGGTAAAGTAATTTCTAAAAAAATAGCTGATGATAAATTTGAAGAACAAGAACAAAATAAAAAAGATTTAGAAGTTATAAGAGATAATGTATACATCAACTATTATTTGGATTTAGAAGTTAGAAAAAATGTAAAAGTAACTCAAGAAGAAGTAGCTGAAATTTATGAAAATGAAAAAGCAAAACTAGGAAATGTAACTCCAAACAGTGCTTATCAACAAATTGCTAATAGTTTGTTAAACAATAGAGCAGTTGAAGAAAGAAACAATTTAATAAATAAAATCATAGAAGATTATAAAATTGATGAAGTTGCAAAAGAATATGCAGAAGCTGAATAAAAATAATTATATAAAAACTTGGAAAGTAGTAAATTTATAAAATCCAAGTTTTTTTATTTTATAAAAATAAGGAGTACAATACAGTACCCCCAAAAATTATCTAATTTTAAATTAATTTTTACCAAGTTCATCTGCTACTAATATTGCTGCAAAAACATCATCAGCAGTAACTTTGAATGGCATATTATGGATTGTTTCACCTTCAGCTGTACTTGCTTTTGCCACTTCATATAATCTTTCTTTTGAAACATTTCCCATTCCTAGTTCAGCCAATGTTGTTGGAAGTCCTAAACTTTTGCAGAAGTCTACAACTTTTTTGATTTCACATAGACATCTATTTTCTAAAACTAGCTGTGTTATTGTTCCAAATGCGACTTTTTCTCCGTGATACATATTGTGTCCTTCTTCTAAAATTGTAAGTCCATTGTGAATAGCATGAGCTGCAGCAAGTCCTCCACTTTCAAATCCAATTCCACTTAAATAAGTATTTGCTTCAATTATGTTTTCTAGAGCTTTTGTAACTACTTTATTTTCAACTGAAATTTTAGCTTTTAAACCATCTTCAAATAATGTGTCTTTACATAGTTCTGCGATTGCAATAGCAGCTTTTGTAATACCACCGCCAGCGATTGAAGTGGCATTTGAGTCGACACAGGCTTTAGCTTCATAATAAGTGGCAAGTGCATCTCCAATTCCAGCTACAAGAAGTCTTGCAGGTGCATTTACAATTACAACTGTATCCATTATTACCATATCAGGATTTGTTTTTAGGAATAAGTATTCTTCAAATTCTCCACTTGGAGTGTAAATTACCGATAAGGCACTGCATGGTGCATCAGTTGAGGCGATTGTAGGCACGATAAATACAGGGATATTTTCATAATATGATATTGCTTTTGCTGCATCAAGAGTTTTTCCTCCGCCGATTCCAAATACTGCATCACATTTTTTTTCTTTTAAAATATCAATATTTCGGTTTATTTCAGCTTTTGAGCATTCTCCACCAAAAACTTCAATATGATAATTTACACCTTCTTTTTTAAAACTTTCAACAATTTTATCTTTAAAATTATCAAAAATAAATTTGTCCACTAGCAGATATGCTCCGCTGTTACCACGTAATTTGTAATAAGTTGCTAAATTAGTGATTTCATTTTTTCCTTGAATATATTTTGATGGTGAATTAATAATTTTTACCATAAAAAATCATCTCCTGAAAATTTATTATTTATTAATACTGTTATAACATATTTTTTAATAAAGTCAATAGTAATTTAAAATAAAAAATCAAAAAATTATTCAGATTTAATATTTTAGATAATTTCCTGATTTTTGAATTTTATTAAATTGATTCTAAAGTTAAATTTTCTTTTTGGATAATATAAATTTAAAATTTTTATAAATCCTGTTTTAACAAATGTCCCATCTTTTCTTTTTTTACTTTTAAATAATTTTTATCCACATCGTTGGCAGCAATTTCAATTTCCTTACGTCCAGCAATTTTAATCCCATATTTTTCCAATCCTTCAATTTTTTTTGGATTATTAGTTTTTAAAATAATAGATTTAATTCCTAAATCCTTTATAATCTGTGCAGCCACACCATAATCTCTCAAATCATCAGAAAATCCCAGTTTATGATTGGCTTCCACAGTATCATAGCCTTCGTCCTGTAATTTATATGCTTTCAATTTATTTAAAATTCCAATTCCACGTCCTTCTTGACGTAGATATATTATAAGCCCTTCTCCACTTTCTTCCAATTCATGCAAAGCTCTGTGAAGCTGTTCTTGGCAATCACATCGTTTTGAACCGAAGACATCGCCTGTCAGACATTCAGAGTGAAGTCTTGCTACAATATTTTCTTTATTTTTTATTTCACCTTTCATAATTGCGATATATTCTTTATGTTCAATTTTATCACTGTAACCTGCAAAAGTAAATTTTCCAAATTGAGTTGGGATATCGACAGTCGCTTCATTTTTAACTAATTTTTCGTTTTTTTTTATATAAACAATCAAATCATCAATTGTAATTAATTTTAAATTATGTTTTTGACAAAATTCAAATAAGTCATTTCGACGAGCCATTTCTCCATTTTCCTTTAAAATTTCCATAATGACAGCCACTTCAGAAAATCCTGAAAGTCTTGCCAGATCAATAGCCGCTTCAGTATGTCCTTTTCTTTCGAGAACGCCACCTTCACGTGCAATTAAGGGAAATAAATGTCCTGGCTTTCTAAAATCTTTTGCAGTTTTAGATGGATTTGCCAGATCTTTTATAGTATTTAGTCTATCCCCTGTGGAAATTCCAGTAGTCGTACCTTCTAATGAATCAACTGAAATAGTAAAGGCAGTTCCAAAATAGTCAGTATTATGCTGAACCATTGGATTCAATGCAAGTTCCTCAGCTCTTTTTTTAGACATTGGAACACACATAAGTCCACGTGCTTCATTAATTATGAAGTTTAATGTTTCATAAGTTACTGTATCAGCAGGAATTATCAAATCCCCCTCATTTTCCCTGTCTTCATCATCAACAACCACAACTGGAATACCTTTTTTCAAGTCTTCAATTGCAGCTTCGACGGTATCAAATTTTATTTTATTTTCTGACATTTTAAATCACTTCTTTCGTTAGTTATATTTTTGATTTCAATTTAGCAAAGTTTATTATTTATATCAAAATCCATTTTTTTGTAAAAATTCCATTGTCAAGTTTGATTTTTTTAAATTTTTTTCTTCGTTTTCAGAGCTATCAAATTTCAATATTTTTTCGACATATTTTCCAAATAAATCTGTTTCAATATTCACAAAATCCCCAGTTTTCTTCATTCCAACCGTAATATTTTCAATCGTGTGCGGAATAAGTGAAACCGAGAAAATCCCAGCTTCATCATTGACATCAATTACCGTAAGACTTGCACCATCAATAGTTACACGACCTTTTTCAACGATATATTTCATATTATTTCTATAATTTTCATCTAGCTGAAATTCATAAACTTTCGCAATTCCCTTATCCGTAATCGACAAAATTTTAGCCTCACAGTCAACATCTCCCATAACAAGATGTCCGCCTAAAAAAGTCGTAAGTGTAAGTGATTTTTCAAGATTAACAATATCCCCCGCTTTAGCTCGTTTTAAGCCGCTTCTCTCAATAGTTTCAAACATTACATCTGCTGTAAAGTCACTTCCCTTTAATTTTGTAACAGTCAAGCAGACTCCATTTACAGCGATACTATCTCCAATTTGTGCCTTTTCTATAACTTTTTTCCCTCTTATCGTAATTTCAATACTTGCAGTTTTTTTTGTAATATCAATAATTTTTCCAGTTTCTTCTATTAAACCAGTAAACATAATTTTCTCCTGATTTTAAATTTTTTATTTAAATTAATTATAATTTTTTTGTAAAAATTCCATTCCAATATTTTCGCCATAAACATTATGTTTCACATTTTTCAAAATCACAGCTTCATTCATATCTTTCTTATCAAATCCTGTAATAAAAGATTTCCCTTTTTCATCACCTAAAATTTTATTGGCAATAAAAATTTCTCCAGCATCAATTAAATCTTCTTTAAATGCCTGTGAAATAAGCGATTGTCCACCTTCCAGTAAAACTGAGTCAATTCCAATTTCTCCAATCATATAAAGAATTTCTTTAAAGCTAAATTTTGTACCATTTAAAAATATAAATTTAACTTTGCTATTTTCAGAAAAATCCAACTGTTTTTCAGAATTTTCATTATTTTTTGATGTGACAATTATTGTCTTTTCATCACTGTTTTCTTTAATAATATTGTAATTTTTTTCAGTTTTAAAATGTGGGTCAATAATGATTCTATATGGATTTATGCCATTTTCAATTCTTGCGGTAAGACTTGGATTATCAAACATAACTGTGTTTATTCCAACCATTATCCCCATAAATTTGTTTCGATAAAATTGAACTTTTTCACGAGCAATCTCATTTGTAATCCATTTAGAATTTCCTGTCTTTGTGGCAATTTTTCCATCCAAAGTTATCGCACATTTTAAAAAGAAATACGGAATTTTTGTCATAATATATTTAAAAAATACTTGATTAATTTTATCGCATTCACTTTTTAAAATATTTTCATAAACTTCGATCCCAGCATTTTTCAATATTTGTACACCTTTCCCAGCTACTTTCGGATTTGGATCAGATGAGCCAATAACACATCTTTTTAGCCCCATTTTCACGATTTTTTCAGCACAAGGCGGCGTTTTCCCGTAATGCGAGCATGGCTCCAATGTGACATAAATCGTTGCATTCGATAAATCTTTTGAATTTTGAGAAGCTTCTTCCAAAGCGTAAACTTCAGCATGAGGCCCTCCAAAATATTTATGATAGCCAGTTCCAATAACTTTTCCATCTTGAACGACAACGGCTCCAACCATTGGATTAGGATTTACTGCTCCAGCTCCTTTTTTTGCAAGTTCAATCGCCATTTGCATATATTTTTCATCAATATTTTTTACCATTTTATTTTCCTTTTACTAATTCATAATGATTATCAGTCAATTTTATAACTTTATTTTTAAAATTCTATAAAAATTTATTTTTTTATCCAATTTCTTTTATTAAATTAATCATTTCAATCGCAGAAAATGCTGCATCTGCTCCTTTGTTTCCAGCTTTTGTTCCTGCTCTTTCTATAGCTTCTTCAATATTATTTGTAGTTAAAACACCGAAAATTACAGGCAGGTCAGTTTGCAATGAAATTTGTGCAACTCCTTTTGAAACTTCAGCACAGACATAGTCAAAATGTGGAGTAGATCCTTTAATTACAGCTCCTAGAGCAATTATTGCATCATATTTTCCTGTGTTTGCCAATTTTTTTGTAATTAAAGGTATTTCAAATGCTCCTGGAACCCAGGCAATGTCGATATTTTCTTCAGAAACATCATTTCTTTTTAAAACGTCTAAAGCACCTCCAACTAGCTTTGAAGTAATAAATTCGTTAAATCTCCCAGCCACAATCGCTATTTTTATATTTTCTCCATTAAATTTTCCTTCAAAAGTTCTCATTCTTAAATCATCCTTTCAATTTATGTTTTTTAGTTAGACATATCCAACAGCCTATTTATTATTTTTGCATTAAATTATAAAATTAATTATAGTTTTTTGAACAAGTCCATTAGTAATAAAAAAAGCCTCGAATACTTGATTCAGGGCTTTTATAATAAAGGTAGTCAATTTTAATTTATAATTATTATAATTTTATATTTTATATAAATATTGAAACTATATACAATAAAACTATTTAATAAATTTATATTAAAAATTAATTTTTCACTTCTACCATCTAGACTATAACTATCGGTACTGGAATTGCACCAGTTCATGTCATTTTTAAAAATAAATAAAAATAACTCGTGGACTCTACCACCGGTCGGGAATTTCGCCCTGCCCTGAAGTTTTAAATTCTTACTTTAGTTTATAATATCACTTTTTAAGCCTAATTACAAGAGTTTTTTCTAAAAATATATAAAAAATTTTTTAAAATTTATTTTAATATTGACAAAGTAAAAAATATAAGGTATTATTATATTAATTAAAATATAATTAATAAATTATGTAATTTAAACACATAAATCCTTTTATATTAAATTAATAAATGAAAGTTGGAGGTAGAAGTATGAGAAGTATATTCAGTATGTTAATTTTACTGTTATTTATTTCGTGTAATAATAGTAATGGGCAGGAATTAAGAGAAGTCCATAAAAAATCAGAAAAAGAATCAGAAATGTCAGAAGTAGAATCTTTGGATTACAAAAGTTGCAGAGAATTAAGAAAATTTAATGTTAATGCTAAAAAAATTGAATTGAAAAATTTGGGATTGGAGGAGATAAAATGCATAGTGGATTATAGAAATGTGAAGGAACTGGATTTGCGATGGAATCAGTTAAAAGATGTGAAACCGTTGGAAAATTTAAAAAATCTGGAAGTTTTAAAAATAAATTTTAATCAGGTAAAAGATATAAAACCGTTGCTAAATTTACCCAATTTAAAGGAATTATGGCTTCATAATAATAAAATAAGCAATCTTAGTGGAATTGGCAAATTGGCAAAACTGGAACATCTGGATGTCAGTTTTAATCCATTGAAAAATGGAGTGGATGAGATTTCTAATTTGAAAAAACTGAAAAGATTGGAATTACGGAAAGTTCCAAAAGAAATTGTAGACTATATTTATGAAAATTATCATAATTTTATGATTCCTGAAAAAATATTTATTGAGCAAAGATATCCAGAACTTGCTAAAAAACGTGAAAATAAAGTAAAATATCCAAATTTTTCAGAGTTTGAAGATAAAATAAACGGTTTTGAAACTGTGAAAACTGTAAGGGAACTTTCCCCAAACAAAGTTGCATTGGATAAATTGCCTAAGGAAGTTTATAAGATAGTTGATGAGTATGATAAAAACTCTGAAGAAGCTGATGATAAAGTGGAGGGAACAGCTTTTTTTACAAATAATATTTATTCAATATATACTCTTACTTATCCTTTTGCCTATGCTGGGCAGTCAAATAGCGAAACTGTCTTTGTGAAAAATGGAAAAGTGATTGCAAGAGATACTGTAAATTTATATTCTCAATTGGAAAGTATTGATGAAAATAATTTGTTTTTATCGGTAGTTGCAGCAAGCGGGGGAACAAATTATGCAATAACTGATATGAAAAGTGGACAGATGTGGCGAGAAGAATTTAGGGATTTCGGATTAATATCGCCTAAGAGAACTGGTAAAGTTTTTGTAACATCTTCAAAGAAAAATGCTGTCAACGTAAGAGAAAGCGATGATTTGGACAGTTCAATAATTCATAAATTAGCGGATAATGTTGAAGTTGAAGAAATTTCAGATGAGAAAGACTGGAAATATGTGTATTTTTATAATAAAGATGGGGGATATTATATGAAAGGGCATATAAATAAGAGTCAGTTAAGATAAAATAAATAATTTTGTAAAAATTTCAAAATTTAAAGGAGGGAGTTAATTGTGGTAAATAGAAAATTTAGCGGAGTAGATATTGGAGATAGTGCAGTTGAGTTTTTTGAAAAGTTGGCTAAATTAGAAAGTGGCGGAAAATACAATTTAGCAGATCAAAAATATTATATTGGAAAATATCAGATTGGAACGGATGTTTTGATGGACATGGGATGGCTTCCGAAGGGTTCAACTTGGACAAATGCTAGATTTATTGGTGAAGGTGCTACAAAATGGAAATTGAAAGGGAAACAGAGTTTTTTAAATAATCCAGCGGCACAAGATGAAGTAATAATGCGTTCGGTGAAAATGAGATGGGCAACCTTGAAAAAACATAAGGATAAAATTTGTAAAAATATATCTGTTCCTAAAAATGCAGTCTATATAGCACCAGGAAAAGTTAGAGCTTCTAAAAATAAAGTAAAGACAATAATAATGAAAAAGAGAAATCAAGGATACAAAGCAGAAGATTTGAGGGGGAAAAGTTTTTTGCTTACATCGTCTGGAATGCTGGCTGCTTCACATTTATGTGGTCAAGGTGCAATGTCTAATGCTTTAGGAAATAATTTTAAAGGTGTCTGGGGAATACCAGTAGATGGAAATGCAATGCCATCATTGCTTTATGCTGTAAATTTAGCGGGGCATGATTTATCAGCAATTATTGGATTTAAAGATAATTGTGAAGTGAATCACAAAGTTGTAGAAAAAAATCATACACAAACTGATAATAAAAATATAAATAAACAGGCTACAGTTCAGTCAAAACCTAAATCTAATGTTTCAAGTAACTCTTTACAAACACAAAAAGGAGCTTCAACATTAAATACTGATAAGACTGGCAATGATGAAAGTAATAAAGAAGGTGTATTTTCATTTAATGGTCAGAAGTTTGAGGAAGTTTGGGATAGTGAAGAGTATAAAAGGGACAGGGCTGAAAACGGGAAAGCTCCTGAATTGGCATTTGTAAATCCTGATGAGGCGATTTTGAAAAGGCTGCAAGCTAAATTTCAAGATAAAAATATTTATAATGAGGATTATGTAAAATATTTAGAAACTAAGACAGGGAAAAAAGTGCTAAAAGAGAATACGGAAGATATAAATGTCATTTTGAAGATGTATGATGAGGCGACAAAGGACAATGATAAGATTGGGAATGTAATAAGGCAGCATGGATTTGACATTTTAAGGGGAAGAGAGGAAAGTAATGAGATTTTGCGGATACAAGATATAGTTTATTATATTTATTCGTATCCTATTAATAATAAAAGTGCTATAGAATCATTAGAATATGTGCTTAGTCAATATTCAGCAAAATATGTGAAATATCCTGATAAAAAGCCTATAAATAAATTCAACGAAGATAAGAATTATATGGATAAAATACAGGGTATGATTCAGATATATGTAAAAGATGGAAAAACTAAAGTTGAGAAGAATCAGCTACCTGAAAAGTATGACAAGTATATGCAGGGAATAAAGGATATTGATGAAATTGTTATAAAAGTTGCTAAAAGACCAGTTTCAGAGTTACAAAAGACAAGATGTGAAAATTTGATAAGGGAACTTGGGGAAAATGTTTCGGAATATGAAAAAACTTATTCAATGGATGAAAATGGAGTTAGGCAGTTTCCTTTATCTAGAAGATTGATTGACAATATAATAATTGAATTTTTGAAGGTGCAGACTGGGTTTAAGAAAGAAAATGAAACCAAGTATTTTGATAATCATCAATATAAAGATAGCAATATTGTGAGAAATTATCTTTTATGGTATATAAAAAGACAAAAAGGGATTGATATTCCATCAAAAAGTGAGAGAGGATTATTTAATAGGCTTGAAAAAATTGGGAAGGATATAAGGGTAACGACTGTCTTGAATGACTGGATAACTTCAAAATCGGCAATAAAAGTACGGAATATTAAGAAAATAAGTAATTTGATAGATGAAGTTTATGAAAATTATAGGGATAATTTGGACTTTGAAAAGGATAAAGGCATTATTTTGGGATTATTTAAAGATAGCAAGGAATTGTGGGATTATGCGGCAAATATTGATTCAATGGATTTGTATTCTTTTTATAAATCGTTTTATGATTTGCAAAATATTATAAATCCTACTGGAGAGTTATTTGTAAATACTAATTGTATGCTAAAATGTACACTTGGAAGGGATATTAGCCGATTAATTATAAAAGAGGACAGTGTAATGCTTGAAGGCGGGAAACAGGCTAATATAAATGATACGAATATTCAGCCTTTTAAATCGTGTAATGCAATTGGGACTTGCCAGCCTGCATTAATGGGAATGTGGGAGAAAAATACAGATGTAAAAGTTAGAAATAAGCCTGCATTGCTGGATATTTCAACTATTCAATGTCAACATGGCGGAACTATAAGTATTGATGCTGCTGGGCAAAAGGAAGTTGGAACGGCAGTTACTAAAGATAAAGAAGTTAGTGAAGCTATTAGAGATGCTGACTGTCAATACAAGTTATTGATAAATATTTGCAGTGATATAAATAATGACTTTATGCAAACACAATTAAAAAAAGAAGCACAGAAATTTTCTAAATGGAATAAGTATAAAAGCAGTACAATGAATAATAAAAATAAAGAAAAAATTCAAATTGCTGAAAAGGAAACCTCTTCAGAAAAGGAAAGATATTTAAGGCAAAAAATTTTGGATGTATTTAAAGAGGCATATAAAAGCGTAAAGCAAAAATCAAGGCCTGAACTTGATACAAAAAGAATAATAAAAAAACACGGGTTAAGTTTATGTGACTATAAGCAAAAAAACTTTTATTCTGCAAAAATGCTGCCTGTAATAGCTTATGGATATTTAATGCGAGCTGGAAATTTGACGATAACAGAAAATGAAAAAAAACAGATTGAAGCAGAGTTGAATAGTGATATAAAAACTTCAAATACAGAACAGATAGAATTAAAGGATTACAAAATACAAAATAATGTAAAACAAACAAAAGAATCTCTAGATCATAAAATAAATTCTTCAAATGTTACAAGCTGGATTGAAATAGGTAAAATATTATACACATCAACAAAATATCCTCCAACTGAAGCAGAGATACTAAATGCAATAAGGAAAAATGGGGAAAGTGTGGCTAGGTGTCCGTTTAGTCAAGGTGAGTGGAGTAAAACTCATAATTCTTCAATGGAAGTTAGTAATAGTGATGGTGTTCAGGATGATGTGACGAAGAAAGTTGAGCAGGATTCAACAACTAAAACAGATAAAAAATTAGAAAAGAACTCTGAAAAATGTGATACAGATAATTGTCCACATAAAGAAGTTAAAGAAAGAGCGCCATGGATAAAAGTTGCAGAAGAAGAAATGAAGAAATATAAAGGACAAAAAGAATCTAGCCGAAGTTTATATAATAGAATACAAAAAACATATTTTCCTGATGCAAATTTTGGAACAAATAAAAATCCTACTGAAATTGCATGGTGTGCAGCATTTATAACATATTGCATGAAAACAGCAGGATATAAAAATTCATCTGATCCTTCTGTTGGAGGATACGATTGGGGAGTTGCACCAAGACCAAAATTACCAAAAAGAGGATGGTTTGAAGGTGAAAAAACTAAACCTTTTGTAGGAGCTATAGGAATTTTTAAATTTAGAAAAGGTTATAGCCATGTAGCAATATTAGTCGGGAAAAGAAAAAATGGAATGTATGTATTTTTAGGCGGGAATCAAAATAATGAAATTAATAAAACTGCTTTTGAGCCAAGTAGAATTGATTATTTTATGAAGCCCAAAAGTTATACAGTAAAACCAGAAGAGCAAGAACTACCAATAATTACAGATTCAAAAAATACAGGTACAGTAGGATAAAGGAGATAAAAATGATAAAATTACTAATTAAAATAATAATACTGACTTCAATTTTATGTTGTGGTAAAAATAATGACAATTTGTTTAATAATATTAAATATAAGGAAAATACAGAAAAAAAACCGCAAAAAACATTGCAAAAAATAAGTTTTGATAATAAAAAAATGAATAATAAAGAAATGATTATATCACTTAAAAGAATTATTGATAGTGTTATTACAGCACGTAAAAATAAAAATTATATATTAGAAAAATATGATGAGGATATTTTTAAAAAATATAGAGAATATTTTGATGATACAAAAAATAATAGTGAGTTTTTTCAAAAAACTTCAAATTTACTTTTAGAATTAAAGAGTGAATTGAGTAATTTAAATTATGCCGAAAATATTAAAAAGACCGTGAAAATTAAAGGTGTTAAATACAGTTGTTCAATTCAGATAACAAAAAAACCTGAAAAATTAAAATATGTTGATGGAGATGTATATGGTACAGTTAGCTGTTCTTCAGAATATGATTCGATGAGCAGATTTGAAGAAATTTATTTAAAAAAAGTAGGAGAGAAATATTATATATTAGATTTATTAATTTCATAAAAAATATATTGACAAATTTTAAAATTTAGTTTAAAATAATTTTAATAAAAATTTAATAAGATAGAGAAGGGGGAAATAAAATTATTTAAAATATCATATAAAATTAAGACAGGTTGACTGAAAATGATTTTTATGGTATTGGAAGTAATTTTGAGAGGAATATGAGGAATAAAAATGTTATAAATCAGACTAATCGAACTATTTTGTTTGAAGAAATTAATCCAGAAAAGATGGATATTTTGACACTTGTTAATGATGCTAGAAATATGGATTCGTTGGATGACGAAAATATTATTGAGATTAATAGGCATCTTTTGGTTGGGAGTTTTGAGGAGTTTTTGGAAAAATTTGATCCGAAAGTATATAGTTATTTTGATGTAGAGAGTCAGAGTATTAGGTATATTTTGAAAAAGCCTGAAGGAGTACCTGAGGATTTGGTGACAGAGATTAAGATTAATAATGGGAATACATTTTTTAAAATGCTTAGCACGTTAATTGAGGCAAGAAAATCACAAGGAAATAGAAATGTAGATTTTAAATTTGAAAATATTTTGGAATTGATTTCTCCAAAAAAGGTTATTGAGGATATTAAGCAGACAAGAAAAGAAATTGCTTATATTTATCAGAAATATGAAGAATTGGATGATGAAAATCCTAAAAAATTGGAATTAGGAGATAAGCTTAATACAAAATTTGAAGAGGCTTCAGAAAATTATAGTAATGTACTGGGAATGTTGCCACTTGCGATTGAAGATATAAAAACTCGGCTGTTAATTGGAAATGATTCGAATAATTTTAAATCAGAGAAAATAAAATTGGGAATGTTGCAGGTTGGAGAAAAAGGAGAACTTGAGGTAATTGAGTATAAACAGGAAAATCAAAATTCACTTGCGATGATTGAAGAAAAAAATACGACAGCTCTGGTTGAAGCTTTTAGGGATGATTATGAAAATGTAACAGATGAGCCAAATAAATATATTAGTGATTTGGTTGTTAGAACATTTGTGCCACTTGCGAAAACATTTGTAGATGTTGATCCTGAACAGGAAGTTCAAAATTATAATAATTATCTGGCATTTTATAAATCGGCTCAGGAGGATTTTGTAAAAATTGCTAAGCCTTTGATTGAGAAAATATTAGGCGTAAAAATGTTTTTTGAGCAATATGATGTTAGAATGGGGCTTATGAAACCGACACTTTTGATTACAAATGTAAAGCCTGAAATGATTGTAAAAGCAGGAAATAGGGATAAATTACGTGCATTTTTGAATACTACTAATGAAAAAAATGATTTTGATAATACGATATGGTTTGGGATTTATCCAAATGTTGATTTAGATATAAAAAAATCAGAAAAAAAAGTTCGTGCAAGATTTATGGGAACAAAAACTGAAGAAAAAACTGAAAAAAATACTATAGAAGTATTGACAAATTTAATGACTGTACTGGCAGAATATAAAGTCCAAGTGTTTTTTAACTTTGAAGGGAAGCCTGAAACATCATTTGACAATCTTGCGACAACTGGTGTAAATAAGTATATTGAAAAAACTCAAGTTTTAGAAAATCAAAAGTATTCAGAATATTTGATTCCAGCAATTCCTAATTTTACAATAATTCCAAAGGATAAATCAGGAGTTATACTGGATTATAAAATGAAATTTGAAGAGGAAACAGGAGTATCGCTTTCAAATGAACAGGAAGATTTGTTAAAATTTTGGATTGAAGGCGTGTATATAGATGCAGCTTATGTTGCAGCTGGAATAATTGGTGCAACACAATGTCCAAATTATCTGAAGGAAAGATTTTCAAATGTGTCACCACTTTATCCAGGAGTACGTTTTGACATCGAAGAAAAGGATAATTCATATCATGCAAAAACGACAATGTCTAAGGAAATATCAGGATTTACAAATACAATAAAAGATAGAATAAATCAGTTTAATTATGGATTTGTATTTTCATCTGACAATGCAAATGTAGCACGTGAAAAAATTAGAAACATCGTTGTTTATAAGGCGAGAACTTTATTAAAAAATCTAGACGGAGGATATGAGCCACTTTATAAGACACTTACTACGACGTATATTGAAAGAACGTTAAGATTCACAACAACAGACTTTAAAGAAGATAAATTAAATATGTTTTTCAGTACAAATCCTGAAAGTCAAAAATCAATCTGGTTAAAAGATACAAAATTTGTAAATGGAATTATGCAAAAGGGAGATGACTTATCTCATGTAATTGATGTGGATAATGGAATTTGTCAATTAAATATAACTTTTGCAGGAAACTTGAAAAATTTGCAAGTTGAAATTAATAAAAATTATTAGTGCTATTTCTTCTTTAAACAGTAAATTTATTACAATTTTTGAATTAAATGTTATTTAGCAAGGGAATAAAGATCCCCTTGCTTATAAATATTGTTTTTATTTTGGGAAAAAGTTTGGTATAAAAAATGAAAAAATAAAATTGGGGGGAAAATGATTGAGAATAAATATCCAATATTTGGACATGGGCAGGTGATAAGTAAAGAAGCACTTGATTTATTAAGGGATAATCCTGCAGAATTGACAGATTTAATGCATCTGGATAGAAAAGATGGGATAATTTCGGGATTTGAGCTTGTTACAAATTTTGATGCTAAGCAGGTAACTGTAACAAGAGGAATTGTTAAATGCGGAAAAAAAATCTTTTGGATGAATGAAGATTATAAATTTGATATGCCTGAAATTGAGAATAGATATGTTTTAAAATTAAAATTATTTTCAAATATTGAGGAAAGAAAATTTTATATTAGAAGTGCTGATTTTTATCTGGAAATTTTAGATATTGAAACAAATAATAATGAAAATACTGAAATTACAAATAATCTGGAAGTTTGGCAAGAAAGCGATGATAAAACAAAAAGAGTTTGGAAAAATAAAATTGGTGAAATTGAAATAACACGTTTTATTACAAGAATTGGGGCAGAACTTAGAAATGACTATAATAATTTTAGAGATTTAAGACGGGATTTTAACTTGCTGGAACTTATAAATACAAAATATTCTTCAAAACACGAATTGGGAACACTTCATCCTAAAATTTTGGAATTATTTGGGAAAGAGGCTTCCAAAAAGGAGAATTTGGATATTTATGATGTAAATTTTTATGTAAACTGTTTAAACGGAAATATAGAAAGAGATGTTATAATTGCTTATATTAATTTAAAATTACATATGGAGAAAGAAAATTATACTAATGAGGAGCTTTATCAGTATTTAGTCAAAATTTTGGATAATTTGGGAAAAGATAGAAAGATTACTGAAAAAAAGAGAGTTATTCCTAGAAAAATAACAATTGAATGAAGAAAATAGTTGTATAGTAAAATTGATTTAAAATTGAACTCAAAAGTTATGGTTATTTTATTTAAATCCTAAGTTTACATGATTTTTAATAGTTTTATTACAATTTCTGTTATGCAAGGGGTCAAGACCCCTTGTTTTGATTACTAGACAAACTTAAAATGAGGAAAATCTTATAAATCAGTTCTATAGTTTTAAAATTAAAGCTATAAGAAAGTTATAAAAATTGTTTTGTTAATAAATCAAATTTAATTTAAGAGTTAATCTACTGTAAATAGAAATTGGCTTCCTGCGTATAGTCCTAATTTATTTTTGTTTAGTTTAAATGTATAATTACCGTCTGTTAAACTGTCATTTTTTTCATTGAAAGTTAGATTTTTAGTATCAACTTGCATTCCGTTCTCTGATTCACCCTTATAAGTTATTTTATATTGGTTATTTTGTTTAGAAAATACTAAAACTCTATCTTCCATTGGGATTTCTTTACCAATAAGCTTATCTACATGCTGTAAAGTTTTACTGGTTTTTACTTCTTCTGGTTTTACTTGTGAAGGTGGTTGAATATTAGTACTCTCATTGATATTTTCTGTATTTTTTTCTGAAGCTTCTACAACTGGTTGAGTTTCTTTTCCTGCAGTGGTGTTTTCTTGAGAATTATTGTTGCTATTGGCGGCAGTATTATCTACATTTTGTTGTTCGATTTGGATTTCATCTTGGTCTTCATCTTGCTTTGCTTCTTTTTTTCCGCAGCTGATTAAGGCAAAAATTGCTAAACATCCTAATAACATATATTTTTTTAGATTCATAAATTATCACTTCCTTTTAATTAATTTTTTTTTTATAATTGATTTAAAGTAGTTATTGTAATTATATTTTATATTGTTTTTAGTAAAATTACAAGAGTTTATTGTAATAAAAGTTATAAATTATATTAAAGTGGTGCAATTTAAAAAGATATAAGATTCTTTGAAATAGAATAATTACTCTATTTTAAAAGAACTTTAGGATATTTCATAAACAAAATTCTTAAAAATAATTAAAAAATTAAGAAAAAAGACTATTATTTTTTTGAAAAATATGATACAATAATTGTAGATAACCAAAAGCAAGAAGTAAATGTAACAAAAATAGATATTTGTAACAGTAACAAGTTGTTTGAGGTATTAAAATTTTAGGAGGTAATACTTTGTTAGGTAAAGTAAAATGGTTTAACGAAAAAAAAGGATTCGGATTTATTTCAGGAGAAGATGGAAATGATTATTTCCTACATTTCTCAAAAATCAATAAAGAAGGATTCAAAACAGTTAACGAAGGCGAAGAAGTAAGTTTTGATGTAGAAGAAGGACCAAAAGGACCTCAAGCAACAAATGTAATTTCTCAATAATCGATTAATTAATTTTGTGTAAGAAAGGCTGTTTCAAAATGATAAAGTTTTGGGATAGCTTTTTTCTTTATTTTGGATACGATATATGGAAAGAGAGGAAATATTATGTTGGTGGATTATCATATGCATTTTGAATACGGGAGTTATGATGAGGATTATGTAAATCCGTTTTTTGAAAAGGCAAAGGAAATGGGGCTGGCAGAAATAGGGATTACAGAGCATACTCATGGATTTAAGGAATTTAAAGACTTGTATTATGATGAGTTAATTTTGGATGATAGTGAAACTGGAAATTTTCAGAAAAAATGGCTTGAGCAAAAAACTAAATTTGTGCATACATTGGATGAATACAAGGATTTTATAGATAAATTAAAAGCAAAGGGTTATCCAGTAAAATTTGGAATAGAAGTTTGTAACTTTAGAAATCAGGAAAAAGTTAAGGAAATATTGTCTAAATATGACTTTGACTATTTAATTGTTTCAATTCATTTCATTAAAGGCTGGGGATTTGATTTTAGTGCCTTAAAGCATAAATTTATAGATGAAAATTTAGTGCAAATTTGGAAGGATTATGCAAAGGAGATTAAAGATGTAGCCAATACAGGGATGTATGATATTTTGGGGCATCCATTTAATTTGAGATTATTTAAAAATATTCCAGAAAAAAAAGATGTTGATAAGTTGCTTGAAAATACGGCTAAATGCCTGAAAAAAAACAATATGATTGTGGATGTAAATACTGGTACATTTTATCGGTATCCAATTAAGGAAATCACCCCGTATAGGGATTTTATGGAATATGTGAAAAAATATGATATTCCTGTAATTTTATCAAGTGATTCGCATTATTCTGAACATGTTGGGATGAAAATAAAGGAAGCGGGAGAATATGTTAAGGAATTCGGAATTACTGAAATGGTAACTTTTGATAAAAGAAAGAGAAAATTGACTGAAATCGGGTAATGATTAATTAGTAAAGGTTAAAATTTCTTGTTATTAATACTAAACGCTATTTAAAAATAGAAAGTTGTATTTTACATTATTAAGTTCATTAAAAAATGGGGATTGTCTTAAAAAATAAGATAATCCCTTTAATTTTATTATTTTTAATTTTTTCTTTTTTTAATGTCTTCCCAATCTAATGTTGTTGAAAATTCCTTAATAAATGCAATTAATATTCCTAAGAAAATTCCTAAAAATAATGAACCAGCAATAACTAACTTTTTATTTAAAGAAGGTTTTGTTGTAGAATTTATATATTTTACAACTGGATTTGGGTCATTTTTTAACAAACGGTAATATGCCAGTCTTGATACAAGAGTGTCTGTCAAAGAATCTTTTGTAGTTCTAATATCAACATTTTTTGTTAAGAAACTGTATTGTTGCTCTAAAAGTTTTATTTGGGAATCCAAAAACTTATTTTTTCTTTCAAGAAGATAATTTTGTGCAAGTATTGGATATTCCTTTGCAAAATTCTCTCCTTCAGATTTATTATTTGTGGAAAATTTTACTTTTACCATAGGATCATTTGTTTCAGATTGAGCAGTTAATTTTGTTGTCATTTCTTTTAGAAATTTATCATCTGGCAAGTTTATATTCCTTAAAGTTTTTGAATTTTTTTTCAAATAAGAGTAAAAATCAAATGAACTTAATGAAAATTGTGAATTTTCTCCAATTTCTGTAAGAACTTTGTCATTTCCATAAAGAATGATTTCCGATTTGAATGATTTATTTACAAATACGAAGATTGTTGACAGTATTACAATTAATATTGTTGTTAAAGCAATTAGAGCTTTATCTTTATAAAGAATTTTAATTATCATATTGGCGTCAATTGCCTGTGAGTTTTTGTTATCCATTTTCTTTTTTTTCTTCCTTTCCATTTAAGTTTTTATACTAAATCCCATTAAAAATAGAAATTATAATTTATTTAATTTAATTTCTTATTGCAAAAAGAAGTTGTAATAAATTTACTATTCAAATGAAAAATAGTATAAATTAAAATTTTTATATATTAATTTTATCAAAAAAAATGCAAAATGACAATGGAAAATTTAATAAAAATTATAAAATAAACAGAAAATATGATATAATGGGTTATTGATAAAAAATAAATATGAAATACAAAGAAAGAAGGTTTTGAAAATGTACATAGATCCAATAATAAACGGAATAGAAATATCAGATATCAGAAAAATTCATGAAAGATTGTCGGCTTATAAAAATGTAATAAATATGACAATTGGAGAGCCTGATACAGATGCACCGCAAGAAGTTAAGGAAGCAGTTGCATATCATGCCTTGAATAGTCCTATAAAATATTCTCCCGTAGGTGGAATTCCTAAATTGAGAGAAAAAATTGCAAATTTTTATAATGAAAAATTTGAAGGAAACTACGGGAAGGATAATGTTCTGGTTACAGTCGGTTCGACTGAAGGGCTTTCTTCTACACTTAAAACAATTCTTGCAGAAGATGATGAAGTTCTTATTCCAACTCCAGCGTATGTTGGGTATGAGCCGTTGGTTAGAGTTGCAAGAGCAAAAACAATTTTTATGAACTTGGAAGAAAATAATTTTGTGTTGACTGAGAAAATTTTGGAAAAATATATTACTAACAAGACTAAGCTAATAATTTTGACTTATCCAAACAATCCATCAGGAATTACATTACCTGAAGAGGAAATGGCTAAGATAGTAAAATTTTTAAAAGGTAAAGAAATTTATTTGTTAAGCGATGAAATTTACGCTTCAATCGCTTTTGAAAAATTTACATCTTTTGCAAAATATTATGACGAATTAAAAGAGCAATTGATTATTGTTAACGGATTTTCAAAATCACATTCAATGACTGGATATAGACTAGGATATACAATTGCTAGTGAAAATTTACAGTCACAAGTGAAAAAAATTAGCCAGTACACAGTTACAAGTGCTTCTACATTATCACAATATGGAGCAATCGCGGCATTGGATTACTGTTCAGATACGACTGAATTGTCAGAAATTTACAAAAAAAGAGTTCACTATTTTGTGAAAGAACTTGAAAAATTAGGATTCAAGTGCTTGAAACCTAAAGGGGCATTTTATGTATTTGCGACATATAAAACAATTGAAAAATTTAAAAATGTAAAGTCATTTGACTTTATTTTGGATTTATTGGAAAAGACTGAATTGGCAATAATTCCGGGAATTACATTTCAAGTGGAAGGATATGTAAGATTTTCGATTGTGCATGACTTGCCTGTGTTGGAAGAAGCGATTGCGAGATTGAAAAAATATATTGAATCTAAATAAAAATAGAAATTAATTTTTAAAATTTTGGAAAATTTGTTTGGTAATCTTGTATAAATGATAGGATTACCAAATTTATTTTTAATTAAAGTGAGGAAATTTTATGGGAAAATGGAGATGGAATGGAAAATAAAGAGAAAAAAATTTTGAAAAAAGGCGATAAAATTCAACTGAAAATAGCAGGACTTAATACAAAAGGCCGTGCGTACGGTTTTTATAGAGATGATGAAAACAGGATTTTTCCAAATATAAATGCGGCTGAAGGACAAATTGTTGAAGGTATTTTTGTGAAGAGAAGAAGAAAGTATGAATTGATTCAATGTGAAATTATTGATTTTGCAGGAAGAAAAAATGCGATTTATGACGAAATTGCTAGACAAAATGGTGGTTGTAATTATCAATATTATTCGTATGATGAGCAACTTGCGATGAAAAATTCTAACATTGAAAAAGAAGTGAAGAAAATTGCAAAATATGATTTTATTTTTGAAGATCCAGTTAGAAGTGTCGAAGTGGAAAAATATCGAAATAAAATGGAATTTAGCTACGGAAATGCTATGAAAAATGGGCCTACGATTTTGGGGCTTCATAAACAGAACAGTTTTCATGATATTGTTGAAGTAGATGGACTAAAATTGATGGATGATAACTTTAATAAAATTTATGTTTTTTGTAATGAGTTTTCAAAAACGACAGGGCTAGATTTTTATCACAGATTGGATCATATCGGTTTTTTTAGGAATTTGGTTATTAGAAAAGCGGATTTTACGAAACAAATTTTAGTAAATATGGTTACTACAACTCAAATTGAAGATGAGAACAAATTAGAATTTCAAAAAGGTTTAGTTGAAGGATTATTGGCTTTGGAGCTGGAAAATGGGTTTGAAATAACTGGAATTTTACATACATTTAATGACAATTTTTCTGATTCGGTTGTTTCTGAAAGCGAGGAAATTCTTTTTGGAAAAAGAGACTTGGAAGAAGAAATTTTAGGATTAAAATTTAAAATTAGTCCATATAGTTTTTTTCAGACAAATTCAAAAACAGTAGAAAAATTATATGAAAAAGTGCTAGATTATTTGGACGAAATAGAAGGGGAAAATATTCACAATTCAATTGTATTTGATTTATTCAGTGGAACAGGTACGATTGGGCAAATTGTTTCAAAAAAGGCAAAGCAGGTTTATGGAATCGAGCTTGTGGAAGAGGCTGTCGAAAAGGCGAATGAAAATGCAAAATTGAATGGTATTGAAAATGCTCGTTTTATCGCAGGAGATGTTTTTGAAAAATTAGATGAATTTGATAAAAATGGAATCAAGCCAGATATTATAATTTTAGATCCACCTCGTGCAGGTGTTGGAGAAAAGACGCTTAATAAATTGCTAAAATATGATGTGAAGGATATAATTTATGTGTCTTGTAATCCAAAAACATTTAATATTGATTTGAAGGTTTTGCAAGAAAATGGGTATGAGCTGGTGAAGATGGTTACGGTTGATATGTTTCCAGTTACGCCGCATATTGAGGTTGTTTCAAGGTTGAAAAAGTCAGTTTAGTAAAAAATTAACCGGGATGTATTGTTTGTGTAAGGTCATGTGCAACAAAAAATAAAAATAATCATTGACAACTTTTGACAAATATAGTATATTATATATGAATAAATGTTCATATATTTTATTAAAATTAAAATTTATTGTAATAAATAAAAAAGTTGGAGGTTGCCATGAAAAACAATGAATGTATGTTGTCTATTGAAGGGCTGGATTGCCCTAACTGTGCAGCTAAAGTTGAGCGGAAGATAAATACTTTGGAAGGAATTAAAGAGGCTACAGTTGATTTTCTTGGGAAAAAGATTATTATTCTTACTGATGAAATTTTTGGAGATAAAATTTCAGAAAATAAACTTGCTGAACTTATTCAAGCTGAAGTGGATAAAATTGAAGATGGTGTAAAAGTTTTGGCTTTAAAGGCTAATACAAAGGAAAATTCTAATTCTCAGAAAGAAGAAGATACTGGAAAAATTAAGAAAAAATTATTAATTGGAGGAATTTTATTTCTATTGGGAATCTTTGTCCCAAAAAGTTTACTTATTCCTAAGTTTACGATCTTTTTAATAAGTTATTTTATAATTGGCGGAAATGTCTTGCTTTCTGCATCTAAAAATATATGGAATGGGCAGGTCTTTGATGAGAATTTTTTGATGGCAATTGCAACTGTTGGGGCATTTGCTATTGGAGAATATCCTGAAGGTGTGGCTGTTATGTTATTTTATCAGCTTGGTGAGCTGTTTCAAGGGATTGCGGTTAATAATTCTAGAAAATCCATTGTTTCACTTATGGATATACGTCCTGATTATGCCAATATCAAAGTTGAAAAAGGAATAAAAAAAGTTTCGCCTGAAAAAATAAAAGTTGGAGAAATTATTGTGGTAAAACCAGGGGAAAAAGTTCCTTTGGATGGAAAAATAGTAAAGGGTGCTTCAACTTTTGATACTTCGGCTTTGACTGGGGAATCGTTACCAAGAGAAGCAAAGGCTGGAGATGATGTTTTAAGTGGATTTATAAATAAAAATGGACTTATAGAAATTGAAGTTACAAAAGTATTTTCTGAATCTACTATTTCAAAAATACTCTATTTAGTGGAAAATGCTGGAAGCAAAAAATCAAAGACAGAAAATTTTATAACAAAATTTGCAAGATATTATACTCCAGCAGTTGTTATTACAGCATTAATTGTGGCAATAATTCCTCCGTTATTAATTCAAGGTGCAACTTTCTCAGACTGGATTTACCGTGCTTTGATATTTCTTGTAGTATCTTGTCCTTGTGCTTTGGTTATTTCTATTCCTTTAGGATTTTTTGGCGGAATTGGCGGAGCTTCAAGACATGGGATTTTGATAAAAGGGACAAATTATCTGGAAGTTTTGAACAATTTGGAAAGTGTTGTTATGGATAAGACTGGAACTTTGACAAAGGGAATTTTTAAAGTTACAGAAGTAAATGCTGAAAACAATATAAAAATTAATGATTTTCAAAATAATAAAACTGAATTGACAAAACCTTTATTATTAAAGTATGCAGCACATATTGAAAAATTTTCCAATCATCCTATTGCACAGTCAATCGTGTCAGAATATGAAAATTCTGCATCCAAAGTTGATGAAAACGTTGTAAAGGATTTTGAGGAAATTTCAGGATTTGGAGTAAAAGTTAATATAAATAACCATCAGTTTTTGGCTGGGAATTCTAAATTAATGGATTTGAAAAATATTAAATTTGAAAAAAATAGAAATTTAGGAACTGTAATTTATTTTGCAGCTGATCAAAAATATATCGGTAATATTTTAATTTCAGATGAAATAAAAGAAGATTCTGAAAAAGCGATTAAAGGTATGAAGGAAAATGGGGTAAAGGAAATCGTGATGCTTACTGGCGATAATGAAACCATTGGTAAGAATATAGCTAAAAAACTTGGAATTGATAAAGTCTTTACTGAGCTTCTTCCAGATGAAAAAGTGGAAAAACTTGAAGAAATTTATAAATCTAAAAGTGAAAAAGGGAAAGTTGCTTTTGTAGGTGATGGAATAAATGATGCTCCTGTGCTTGCCAGAGCTGATCTTGGGATTGCAATGGGAGGAGCTGGAAGCGATGCGGCTATTGAGGCTGCTGATGTTGTGATAATGAATGATGAGCCGTCTAAAGTAGTGACAGCCATTAAGATTGCTAAGAAGACAAAGGAAATTGTATGGCAAAATATTACTATTGCATTTGCTGTAAAAATAATTGTTATGATTTTAGGACTTTTTGGTGATGCGACAATGTGGGAAGCTGTATTTGCTGATGTCGGAGTCGCATTGCTTGCTGTTTTAAATGCTACGAGAGTTTTGAGATATAACCCAAAATCTTCAAATAAATAATATAAGCAAAAAAGTTAGAAGAATATATTCTTTTATGAATTGACTTCTAATTTTTTTATTAACATTAAAGTTTTTAAAATTTTTATTTTATTCTTACAAAAGAAAAAATTTGCAAATACTTATAAAATCTGTTATCATAAATTTAAGAAAATATTGAAATTCAATGGAGGCATAGTAGTGGAAAATATTATTTCTATGAATGATATGAAAAAAAAAGAAATTCTTGATATTTTAAGACTGGCAAGAAAAATCGAAAATTGTTCGGAAGAGGAAAAATTGAAATTTTTACATGGTAAAATTATTTCAACTTTGTTTTTTGAGCCAAGTACACGTACCAAAATGTCGTTTGAATCGGCTGCAATGCGGCTTGGAGCAAATGTTTTATCATTACCGCCTGTGGAACAGTCGTCTGTAAAAAAAGGAGAATCTTTTACAGATACTATAAAAATGGTAGAAGCATATTCAGATGTGATTGTTGTAAGGCATCCATTTGATGGTGCAGCACGGCTTGCGGCAGAGACATCAAAAAAACCTGTAATAAATGCAGGAGATGGTTCTAATCAGCATCCTAGCCAGACTTTACTCGATTTATATACAATTTTGGAAGAAAAGGGAACACTTGAAAATTTAAAAATTGCATTTGTTGGAGATTTAAAGTATGGAAGAACAGTCCATTCGTTGACAAAGGCACTTACGCATTTTAATCCGACAATTTATTTTGTAGCACCGCAAATTTTACAAATGTCTGATTATTTATTGGAAGATTTGAAAAAAAATGGAATAAAATATGAAATTTTAGAAGATTTTAGAAATTGCCTTGATAAAATTGACGTTTTCTATATGACTCGAATTCAGAAGGAAAGATTTCCAGATGTGGAAGACTATGAGAAAGTTAAGGGAATTTATGTTATAAATCGTGAAAATATCGTAGGAAAATGTAAAGATGACATGATAATTTTGCATCCTTTGCCAAGAGTTGATGAAATTGATACAAATTTAGATAATACAAAATATGCCTTATATTTTAAACAGGCTAAAAATGGGATTCCTGTAAGACAGGCAATGATGATGACTGTTTTAGGAAAAGATAAGGAATTTTTTCTGTAAATTTATTATTTTAGAATAGAAAATTTATTTTATGAAAGGAAAAGATTATGTCTGAAGGAAGAGAATTGCTGATAAGGGCAATAAAAAATGGAATTGTAATAGATCATATCCCATCAGAAAAAGTTTTTGCAATTGTAGAAATTTTAAAATTAAAGGAATACAGCGAAAGAATAACCGTTGCAACTAATATGCCAAGCAGCTCACTTGGGAGAAAAGGGATTATTAAAATTGAGGAAAAAATACTTGAAGAAAAAGAGTTAAACAATATTTCACTACTAGCTCCAAATGTTACGATAAATATTATAGAAGATTATAAAGTCATTGAAAAGGCAAAATTAGACAGATTAGATAAAGTTATCGGACTTATGAAATGTGACAATCCAAAATGTATTTCAAATCATGAAAATATTGAAACAAAATTTATTCGTGCAGAAAAAGATTTAAATGAAAACAATTTGGAAGAAAAGACGAAGTATAAGTGTTTTTACTGTGAAAAAATAATTTTGGAAGATGAAATACAAATTCAATAAATTTGTTTAGTAGTCTAATTTCAATTTTTTGATTTAAAGAGAGAGGAGGAATTAGGATGCCTAGAATTATTATAGAATCAAAAATGCTTGAAAATAATAAAAATGGTGTATTAAAATTAAGAATAAATAATGAAAGAGTGGAAGAATTAAAAAATGTAAAAAATGAAGTTGAGCTTGATTATGGTGAGCAGATATTGCAGGTATATAACAGTTTTTTTACAAAAACACCAAAAAAAGTTATAAATGTGGAATCAGCTGATCAAAAATATAAAATTACACTTCACTATAAAGCATGGGGAATCACAGCTTTTCTACACCTTGTAATGATGGTATTGATTGCTATTTTTAAATTAAATCCACTTTTTACAGTATTCCCGATAGTTACAATAGAATTTTTGTTTCTGATTTTTATAGGAGCGTTTGAAATAAGAGAAGTTAAAAGAAAGGATAGTTAAGAAATGGCTAGAATTGATGAAAAAGCAAAAGAAAGAATATTTGTTGCATTAGATTATGATAATATAGAATCTGCAAAAAAGCTGGTTGAAGAACTGGGAGATAATATTTCAATGTACAAAGTTGGGCTTGAAAGTTATCTTAATACAGATGGGAAATTAGTTGATTATTTGCACGAAAAAGGGAAAAAAGTGTTTTTGGACTTAAAATTTCACGATATTACAAATACTGTGAAAATGGCTTGTGCGAATGCTATTAAAAAAAATGTATTTATGTTTAATATTCACTGTTCAAATGGAAGCAAAACTATGAAGGCAGTGGCAGATCTGGTTAAAGAAAGTAAATCAGAAAGTCTTTTAATTGGAGTAACAGTTCTGACAAACTTGGGAGAAAATGACATTTTTGAAATGTTTAAAAGTGAGCTGAAATTGGAGGAAATTGTTTTAAATCTTGCCACACTTGCCAGAAATAGCGGAATGCACGGAATTGTGTGTTCACCACAGGAGGCAAAGGATGTAAAGGAAAAGCTGGGGAAGGATTTTGTGACAGTTTGTCCTGGAGTACGTCCTAAGTTTACATTAAATGATAATGGGAAAAGTGATGATGATCAGACACGAATAATGACACCAGCAGATGCGATAAAGCAGGGAGTAGATTTTCTTGTAGTTGGACGTCCAATAACTAAGTCTGAAGATCCTGTTAAAAGTGCCAGATTGATTTTGGAAGAAATTTCAGAAGTATTATAAAAGTTTCTTTTTAAAAAACAGAAAACTAAAATAATAAAAAAATTTAAATTTTGTAACAGAATAAATGTAATTCAAAGATAATAAAAGTAATGTTTCAAAATCTTTAATAAATACGACACTTTAAACATTTGAACTGTGCATTAGCCCTTAAATAGCCCTTTTTTTAAAAATTAAGGGCTATTTTTTTGTAAAAAAATTTAGACTAACTCCTAAATTCTTTTTTTGTTCATTTGTAACGTGTGTGTAAATATTTAGAGTCGTTTTTAAATCATTGTGTCCAACTCTTTCTTGTATATTTTTTAAATTATAACCAGCTTCTACTAAAAAACTTATATGAGTATGCCTTAAGGAGTGTATTGGACTTGTGATCTTTATTTTTCTTTTGATTAATTTTCTAAAATAATCTATATATGCTTTTTTTTCTAGTGTTCCATCATTTCTTGAAAATACAAATCCTCCATCTTTAAAATAGTTCCTAAATTCTTTTTTGTTTTGTTTGTAAATTTCTAATTTTTCTCTAAAAATATTCATCGTTTCCTCATTCACATAAACATCTCGAATACTATATTTATTTTTCGGAGTTTCATTCAAATGAGGATGTCCGCCGTCATCATAATATAAAGATTTCTCGATTGAAATTTTATTGTTTTCAAAATCTATATTTTCCCATCCTAAAGCTAATATTTCTCCAACTCTAGCTCCTGTATTTAAGAGAACTATAAAAAGATGGTAATATTTTCTCTTTTTTGGAACTGAAAGAAAGTTTTTTAATTCTTCTAATTCATCTATCGTAAATGCTCTTTTTTTTATACTTATTTTACCATTTATAGTTATATCTGTTAAAGGATTAGTTTCTAAAATTTTCATAATTTTGATGGCATATTTAAAAGCAGAGTTAAGAAATGCCTTTATGATATTTATATAACTTTTTTTATATCCTTTTTTTGATATTTTGTTGAATTCTTGCTGCATCGTATAAGTATTTATTTTGTTTAAAGAGATATTATTAAAATTATCTTTTATAAATTTCAAACGGTTTTTATTACTTTTCTTAGTATTTCCGTTCCAGTTTATTGAATACTCATCAAAAAACCTATCTAAAAAATCAAATAAGCGCATTTTGCTGTTTACTCTTAAATATTTACCTTCATGTTCCAATTCAAATTTCATTAAAGCACGTTCGGCTTCTTTTTCGGTTTTTCCCCCTACACGTTCTATTTGCTTACGTTCTCCTGATTCTAATGTTACATAAGTTCTAAAATAGTACTTGTTGTTTTTAAATCTGATGTTTTTAGCCATTTTAATCACCTGTGTTTTCTTTTACTAGATTTAATATCGATTCTCCTGTTATTCTGTACCCTTTTCCTAATTTGAATGCTTTTAATTTTCCCTCTTTAATAAGTTTTCTTACTGAATCTTCATTTATTTTAAAATACCTTGCCGTTTCATTGACAAGATATATTTCATTTTCTAAAATCATATTTTTATCACCTTTTACTTTACAATTTATATTTCTGTCATATCAAAATAATTCGTTATAACGTATTCTTTACTTATTAAATATTCAACAACTTTCTCTAAACAACTGCTGCTAAAACTATCTATCATTTTGTCTCTATAAGTGACATACATTTTTGCTACATATCTTATTTCATTTTCAATTTTGATTTTGTGTATTTCAGCGTGTTTTATCATTCTGATTTTTCCTTTTCTGTTATAAATATTTCTTGTTTGAATGTGCTTTTTTCGTTTCCTAGTTTCATTAAGTCTTCTTGTACATCCACCCCTAAAACTTTGCAGATGTGTTTATATACATCTAAATTATCAGTTTCAATTTTTAGCACATATTTCATTTATTTTCCTCCAGCAAGTTTTTGTTTTCATAAATGTTTCCGACAACTTCTAAAAATTTAGCCTCCACATTCGATAAATTTTCTCTCAAATCTCCGTCTACTAGTATGTAACTGCCATATTTATATTTAACGATACATTTATTTTCTTCTTCAGCGTCGTTGAGTATTACAATATCCCCCTCATAAATTTCTTTACCATTTTTATCTTTAAGTCCTGTATACTGCATCAATTTTACTTTTTCATCCTCGAATCTATATACATTTTCGTAATTGTGAAATCCAGTAATTGTTATTGTCTTTTTACAAATGTCAATCGAAGTTAAATTATCGCCGTATTCGTCATACTTATCTTGATAAAATATTTTGTAATCAATAAATACTCTAAATTTTATTTCTCTCATTTTAATCCTCCCATTTAGCTATTTCTTTGATTGTTTTACCCTTTTTACCACAATCGCCACAAGCGATTCGTCCGTAACTAAGGGTGTTTTCTTCATATTCTTTCAATTCTCCTTTTTTATTCATTTCCGTTATTGTTATTTTCCCTTTTGTGGTTTGAGTAAAAAAAACTCCACCACATTTTTTACATTTCCAACTCATTTTAATCCTCCTAGTTTTTTTTGTTACAAAAAGTACCCTTTTCAATTAACCCTCTTTTTTTATTTTATTTTTAAACTATAATTTTCTTCTTTTTCAAAATTCCCAAATGTTTCTTGAAAAGGCTTTTTATCAATGCTCACTTCACTTATTTGTAATTTTTCTTTCAAGCTATCAGGAAGTTGTGAGTATTCCTCAAAACTAAGCTGAAATGGCTTAAATTTATATATTTGAAATTCACTAGGCACTTCTTCTGGATTCGGTTTTATTTCACGGTTACTTTTTCTAAAAAAAATTATTCTTCCGCTTTCTGTTTGTACTCCATTCGACTGTCCTGATTCAATCCCACAGCTTCGCATTACTTCAACTACATTTTTGGAAAATCTTTCAAATCCTTTTGTATAGAACTGTTTTAGATTTTTCAGTCTTTCAATTTCCTTGTCAATTGCTCCAACAATCTTATTTTCTCCTGTCCCTTGTCCTAAATAATTTATAAATTTATTATAAATTTGGACAATCGTATCTCCTTCGTTCCCAATTTCTACTGCCAACATCTCTCTTGTATCTTTTAATGTCTGCTCGTCAATTTCGTCTTCTAAAAATGCTCTTTCAATATTTTTTCCTGCTGCACTCAGCGGATATAAATTTAATTCTCTACTCATTTTATTTTCTCCTATCTCATTTTTAATATTTTTTTGTTTTATATTTTTCTACAATTATTTTTTATCAAAAAGGAAATCCTTCGTCCTCATCAGAATCATAATTATTTCTGTTGCTGTTTTGACTGTTTCCAGAATTTTTACTATCAACAAATTCAAAACTATTCGCTAAAACTCTTGTAAATTTCCTTTTTTCTCCATTCTGCTCATAACTGCTTACACTTAAACGTCCTTGTATTAATATTTTGTTGCCTTTCCTAAAATATTCGGCTATATTCTCAGCTGTCTTTTCCCAAGCCACACAGTCGATAAATTCAGTTTCATCTCTTGTTTTCTGTACAGCTAATGTAAAAGTTGTGTATGCCTTTCCTCCTGAAGTGTATTTTAGTTCAGGATCTCTTGTCATTCTCCCCATAAGTATTGCTATGTTCATAGTTTATGCTCCTTTCTTTTGTTCAATATTGTCTTTAATAGATGTTGCTAGTTCTTCAAGTTTTTCATAAGTAAGTTCCTCAATATTCTTAACTGAATTTTCCAATTTGAACTTATCTATTTTCATTTTAAAATCTGTATAATGTTCATTTATATATTTTATGAATCGTGCTTTCTTTTCTTCTTTTGTCAAAGTTTTTTTAGGCTTTGCTTGTTGTTTCTGATTATTTTTTTCTTCGTGCCTATTTATTGCATCGTTATCTTTTTCGTTATCAATAGTAAATACTCCGCACATTAAATATTTTCTTGCATAGCTTATTGATACTCCTGTTGTTTGTGTCAAATCATTACCATTTTTAGGTTTTGCTACAATAACGTCAATACTTTTCGTAATTTTTTCAACAGGATTTTCCACATCTATAATTTCAATTGTGCTTATCAAAATTTCTCTTTCATCTTCAATCCGTATTTTTTCATCAAATAGCAGAATTAATTTATCTTCTTTTAAAAACGGTTTTAAAGCGTTATAAATATCTTCTGCTGAACGGTAATTGTATTTACCAAATTCATTTCTGTTGTCTTTTGTTGCTTTTAATTCAACCTGTATCTTATTTATTTTTTCGTAAATATTCATTATTCTTTTCCTCCCATTTATCGTTATCTTCTTTCAATTCCTTGTTAAGTTCTTGCAAGTTCTTAGCAGCGTTCTTGAAATAATCAAGACTTGCTTTTTGTTGTCTTATATAATTATCTGTGAACATAGTTTTCTCCTTTAAAATTTTCCTTTTTACAGCCCTTTAAAATCTTTAATCACTCTAGGACACCACCACAGCAACATAGCCACCAAAAACGGAAAAGCCACATTGCCTCCTGCTATCCAATGCCCTTTGATTCGGATAACTTCAATCTGAATCCAAATTGATGTCAGTATCAAAATCATCCATTTTGTTGCATTCACTGTTGTCATCATTTTCTTCCTCCAGTTCCTTAATTTCTTCCCTATCCATTTCTTTTTCCAGCTGTTCTCTTATTGTCATATTTTACCTCCTATTGTTTTGATAATGCTCCAATTAAAGCGTCCATTATTGCTAAATTATCCTTTGTAAGTTGCTCTTTTTGAACTTTTTCATACCATTTGTTCCAAATTTCTTCACATTCTTTTTCTAATTTTTCTTTCAATTTTATATCTTGTATACGATTTATAATACCGTCTATTTTAATTGCCCATCCAGTCATTACTAAATCATTTTTTAAATTATATTTTTCTTTTATAACTTCTTCCGCAACTTTTTTTAATTCATTCACTGCTGTCAAATAAAATCCATCCATAAATTCCTCCTAAAAATTTTTGATACTTTCAATATCCTCAATCAGCAATTTTTGAATTGCTTTAAATGCTTTTAGATAAGCTCTTTTGTTACTCGGAAATGCTTTTTGATACTGATTAAGAAATTGTATTAACTTAATTGTGCTATCTATCTGTAAAGAAATATATAAAAATTAATATTGAGAAAGGAGTTTGGCTATTAAAATCGCCAGTTTTTTCCGCATACCTCAAGCAGTGTACTGTGTGTACAGTATGCAGAGGTTAATAGATAGCACGATTAAATCAACATTTGTAATTGTTCTGTTTTAAATTCTTATTCAAACCCACAACTGTATTTACAGTTATGAGCTTGACAAAAATTCAAAACTATCTTACTAATCCTGGAACTCCAATTATTTGCCCTGCGTCATTTCTGACTGCCTGAGCAGTTAATGGTGCATAAACGTCTGTTCTGTCTGGAACTCTTGCAAGAACTAATGCTGAAACAATATAAATAGTGTCATCTTGCGGTGCTGGTAAATCTTGTACATCTCCGTATTGTTGTGTGTATAACATCGGATTATCTGTTGCTACTACTTGTGTTGCTACTCTTGCTACTGTTCCGCTTGGGTCAATTGTTGTTGTTGTATCTCCACTAATGATGTTAATTGCGTGTGGTGTTAAATTAATAATGTTCATAATGAACCTCCTAAAAAATTTATTTTGTGTTTTATAGACTTTAGCACCTGTCTAATTTAAAAATTTAATCTATATTCTTTCACAGTTATCGAAAATATAGTCTAACGACTTTAATAATGTGATTTCAAAATCCCATTCTTTATGCCCTTCTAAATAAACATCTTTTACAAACATTTCTTTTTCGGATACTTGAAAATCAATGCTAATTGGTTCTAATTTATTAAGACAATCAATTAAATGATTTTTAACATCATCTGTTTCATTTGAATTACATATTTTATCAAATATTATTTCAAATATTTTATAATAAGAATTTTGTTCTATGTAAAACTCTACAACATAGTAACCTAAATAGTGATAAATTTTAACTTTGTTTAGAGTTTTTCCGAATAATTCTTTATCGTTTTTAACAAAGTCAAGAAGTTCTTTTTTTTGACCTAAGTATTTTTTTAAAAGTTCTGTTTTTATTCTTTTGTTTTCCATTTTAATCCTCCTAATTGTTTTCGTTAATATCTTATCCAAACCCACTGCAATATTTACAATGGGCTTGATAAAACATCAATTAACTAGAGTTCATTAATTTTATCTATAATTTTGTTTATCTTTTTAAAATCTTCACTAATTACAACGATTGCAGGTTCAAAAAAATCCGTTACATCTTCGAGGCTGTGAATACTTATTTTTTTATTTTTTACAGTTATTACTCCTTTTGTATTTTTTTTTGAAATATCTATTAATTTGCTACCTTTAAACTTTTCTAAGTTGTTAATGTCCAAAATTGCTGAAGAGATATTGTCGTTTATATAACTTACAACCGTCAAGTAAACCGGTACCGGTTTACTTATGATATTTTCTATATTTTTAAACAGTTTCTGGTAAACTTCCTTATAGCTATCAATATCCGGAACATCAAACTTACCATCAACGATGTGGATATTTCCTATAAAACCGTCAAAAAAATCACTACTACGTAATTGCGGTATCATTTCGTCTTCCTTTTTGTCCAAATATAATTTTGAACCATTTTCTTTATTGAAGATTTTGATTAAGTCCTCAATTTGTTTTAATCTGTTTTCTAATAATTTTATTGTTTTCATTCTGATTATCTCCTTCAAATTACTTCTTAAACAATTTCTTGATTCTATTTTTCAATTTCTTAGCTTCTCTTTCCTTTTTCACTTTCTCGTTGTTGCTGTTTACTAATGTTACTGCTTCAAATTTCATTGTTGTTATCTCCTTTATTTTTTAAAAATTTTAAATTTGTGTTTTTTTCCAAAAGACGTTCTATAAGTTCACAAGTTTCGTTTACTGTTGTTTTACATCTTTTAGAAATTGTTAAAACCTCAAACCCGCTTAGCCCTTTCCTTATTTCGTTCTTTGTAAGTTTCAAGTCGCTTACGGCTTTTGCAAGTTCACACATCTTGTCCATTACATTTCTCCTAAATCTTATTTTTATACAAAATAGCAGCCATTTCATCACGTATCTTTTTATACTCGGCGTCAAACTCTTCCTCTTGCTCATCTGTGTAATCAGGATTTTTCTTTTCCCAGTCTTCCCAAGCCTTTGCATTTTCTATATAGTCTAATACAAGGCTTTCAAATGGTTCAAAACCAAAATCTTTTTCTTCGTATCTTGAAATCAAGTAATCGTGCAGTTCTTCTAACGAAATATATTGTAATTGATTTTCATATTTTGCTTTAAATTCTTTAAATTCATTTTCTAAATGATTGCAGAAATCGTTGTATTCTTCTATTGCCCTGTCTTCTTCTTCACATTTTCTAGCCCACGCCAAGTCTCTTGCTCTTTCTGCTCCTTCTGAAAATTTTAATGCTTCACTGTAACTCATATTATCATCTCCTAATCTTCATACGTTATGAACGTATGAATTGTTTAAAAAAAATATTTGTTTCACTTACAAGATTATTATATACGATTTTTACGTATATGTCAAGCAAAAATATTATTTTTTTGAAAAAATATTGTATAATAATATAAATAATAAGATTTTATAAGGATAAAGGTGTACGTTATGAACGAATTAGGCATAGTTTTAAAACAACTACGAGAAAATAGAAATTATACAATAAAAGAATTGTCTGAAAAATCAAAAGTTGGGAACGGAACTATTGGAGATATAGAACGTGGAAAAAATAAAACAACAATCAAAACATTGGAAAAACTTTCTAAAGCATTGAATTTAACAGAAAACGAAAGAGAAAGACTTTTTTCTACATATGTCCCTAAAGATATTTCAGAAAAAATATTAGAACCTAAAATGAACAAGAGAGAACGAAATCAGTTTGAAAATATATTAAATTCAGCGAGTCATTTTTTTAATGATGAAAAAGTCAGTGAAGAGGATAAGATGAAAATGAGAGATAGTCTACTTGAAGCTTTTTATGATGCTAAATCTAAAAATAAAAGAAAATGATATTGGAGTGACGTATGAGAAAAGTTAGAGGGAAGAACATAAAATTGAGAGTAAAAAATCTTATAGAGAAATACAATACTAGGAATCCGTATGAGTTATGTAGAAGATTAAAAATAACAATAATATGTCGTGATTTAGGCAAACCAAAAGGATGGTTTCAAAAAGTTCTGCGTAGAAAGTATATTTTTTTAAATGAAAAACTTGATGAATACTCTAAACTAATTGTGTTGTGCCATGAATTAGGACATGCAATTTTACACAATTCAGAAAAAATTGGATTTATGAAAATGAATTTTTTAAATTATACTTCTGAACTCGAAAACGAAGCCAACGAATTTGGAGCAGAATTAATGAAGTTTCAGGAAGAAGTTAGTTATGAAGTTGCTAGAAATTGTGATCTAGGATTGCAGGTGTTAGAAGAAATGAAAAGATATGTGAAATATTAGCGTATTTGTGAAAAAAACATTGATGAGATTGGCGGAGTTGAAAAGTAGGTTCTAGAACCAAAAAATAATAAGGAGAAAAAGTAAATGTTTTTGATATTTTTAATAATTTTTGGATATTTTGGTTTTAAGGTATTTAAAACTTATTTAAAGGAAATCGCCGAAACAAAAGAGTATAGAAAGATTATGAGTAAAAGAGAGGCAGAAATTAAAGTTATTAACACCAGAACTAAAAAAGATAAAATCAATATGGCAATTACTATAATATCTTTATTAATTCTCGTTGTTGCATTTCCAAAAAAGGAAGGGATTGAGAAAGAAAAACCAGCAAAAGAAATTGAAACAAAAGATACATCAACAACTGAAAATAATGCAGAAACAACAAAAAATATAGAAGATAATGTGAAAATCCAAAAAACAAGAATAAGAGTAGAGTTTCTGAAATACGAAAAAGAACATTTAGATTTATGGAATAGCATGACAAATGCGATACAAAAAAGTGATGTATATACTGCCTATGAATATGCAGAAAAATCAAAAAATACAATATTTGAAATCCGGGGGAATTTAAGAAATTTAAAATGTAACAAAACAGGAGATAGTGAATTTGACAAACAATGTGAAGAGACGATAACACTTGGAAAAAATGCTTACTCAGCTAAACAAGAAGCAGTAAATAAATTGTTGAAATGGTTCGATGACTTACAATCTCCTAAAAAAGCAAATGAAGCTAAAAAATCTTTAGAAGAAGGTGGAGAATATTGGCAAGTATTTCTTTTAAAACTTACTGCTTTAACATTAACAGATGAAGATTTGAAAGATTCTAAAACTAAAAAATAATTAAAGATACAGAAGCTGTGAAATGCTTCTTTTTTTCACTTGACATATACGTAAAAATCGTATAAAATAAATATGAGGTGAAAAAAATGGAAAATATGGAGATAACACGAAAAATATATTCTAAAATAATTTTTAGTATTAGAGATAAAAAGATGACACAAAAAAAGGTATCAGAAATAATAGGAATGAAGCCACAAACTTTTTCTGATAATCTAACTAAGTTGAAAGATGGGAAATTTCCTTCTGTAGAAACATTAAAAAAATTGCAAGATGTCCTAGAAATAGATTTGGGAATAAAATTTTTTTAGTTTTTGTATACGTAAAAAACGTATAATATAAAACCCCAAAAGAAAAGGAAGGAGGTGTGAGATGAGTGAAAAAATAAACTTTTATGATTATAATGACAGAATTGACAAAATAAGAAAACTTACAAAAGAATTTAGAGAAATTATAGAAAAAAAATTCCCAGAAATAACGGAAATAGATGTCGAATTAATAACCGAAACACTGGGAATTGAATTGAAACATTATTTTAGGAAATTTTAAATTACATACCAGGAACCCATTCTTTAGCTTCTTTAAGCATTTTGTAGGCTTTTTTCATAGTGGTATTATTTTCTAAAAAATCCATACCTTCTAAAGTTAATCTAGGATTATTGATACCGATATGTATATGACCGCTTATTGAAGTTATTGTTGAAATACCTGTTATATAATTTTTTTCTTTGAGTTGTTCTAACATTAAAATTAGTCTTCTTTCGGAAATGCCTAATTTTTTTAAGTTTAGAGTTTCATCAAAATTAAAATTATTTTCTTCGTAAGCAACATCAATGGCTTTTAATATTCTAAAAATAGTTGTATCTAAAGACATTAAGTAACACCTCCTTTCTGAATCATATATTTGGAAGATACTGGCAAGTAGAACTCAAAATATATAATTTCAAATTTGGTATATTACTTTGTTAGCACTCTTTTCTAATTAATGCTAACATAGTTAGCATATCACAATATTTTGTGTTTTTCAAGGAGGAAAAAAATGTTTAAAGAATTTTTAGAAAAGTGCCTAAGATATGAAAATTTGTATATCTTAGAGGAGACAGGGAATAGGGAAAAAATTAAGAGGATTAGTAAGAGGCATGGAAAAGTAACAGAAGCAAGTGCGCTTCTATTCGATTCAGGAACAAAAAGGACTACGGTAAATGAAATATATTTTAACAGTCAGGGATATTTCATAATAAGGGATCAGAAAAGATTGAGACTGGGAAAATTTAATTAACAAAGAAACACTCCGAAGAGTGCTAACAAAAATTCATAAAAATCTATATTTTGTGTTTATTTTAGCATAAAGTTATGAAAATTACAAGATATAGGGAGAGGAAAGAAAATGGCAACTTTTAGAGTAAATAAAACGAGTGATTACACGGTAATATCAAATTATCATTTAAGAGAAAAAGGAATGAGCTTAAAAGCAAAAGGGCTTTTGACTTTAATGTTGAGTCTACCAGAAAATTGGGATTATTCAATTTCAGGATTAGCTTCGATATGTGCTGAAAATGAAACCGCTATAAAAACAGGGTTGAATGAGCTAAAAAAATTTGGGTATTTAAGAATATCTAAAATATTTCCAAATAAAAAACGTGGAAATAAAAAAATAGAATATGTTTATGAAATTTTTGAAAAACCTCTTGATAAAAGACAAAAAGAACAAACAACAGAAGAACAAACGTTAGAAAGTCAAGTGGTAGAAAATCAAGGTGTAGAAAATCTACCCCTAGAAAGTCAAGCGGTAGAAAATCAAGGACAATTAAATACTAAAGAATTAAATACTAATAAATTAAATACTAATAAATTAAATACTAAAGAAGTAAGTACTAAAGAATATATACATGTGAAAAATGAATTTTCACGAGTGTGTGAAGAAATAAAAAATAACTGGATAGAAATTGCTCATGAATATAAATTATCAGGTACACAATTAAAAATAACTGAAAAACGAAAGAGAGTTATTAATAATTTGCTGAAAGAGTATTCGCTGGAAGAAGTAATACAGTCAATGGAAAAAATACACACATCTAGTTTTCTGCAAGGAAATAATAAAACAGGGTGGCAAATAGCGTTCGATTGGTTTATTAACAAATCGAATTTCTTAAAAGTGCTCGAAGGAAATTATGATGATAAAGCAAATAGTAATAATTCTGAAAAAGAAAAAAAATTCCAAAATTATCAAGAAAAAGACTTTGTTGGAGTAACTGACGAAAGCATTGCGAATTTATTAGGAGGATTGACGGGAAATGAATAATCAAGAATTTAACGAAGTATTTAAACTGCTTTTAACAGCTTATCCAAACACAAAAGACAAAGAAAGTGTCGCAACTATTTATTTTTTGACGATTGCAAATGAGTTGACTAAAAAAGAATTTGCAGAAGCGGTTGTCAAAATCTTAAAAACTAGGAAAAGTGGGTTTATACCACAACCAGCTGAAATTTTAGAAGTTGCTAAAAAAACTGCTGACATCGAACATCAAGTGATTTTAGCTAAAAAAATGTTGATTGAAGGGGTTAGAAAAGTCGGCAGTTCAGGAATGGTGGCTTTTGAGGACAAAGGACTTCATGCTGTAATCGATTTTCTTGGTTGGCGTAGAATTTGCACAATGGACAAAGTTGAATTTGATAATTTTTTAAATTTTCAGTTTGATGGAATTTATAAGGATTTTTTAGAAAATCCATACGAAACAAAAAATTATTATTCAGGCACATATAAAATCATTGGACAAGCGAAACTGAAACTTATCACTTATGCGAGTGTCGGTATAAAAAATACTAAAAATCTTAATTTTATTAAGCTAGAATATAAGCCGCAAAATGAAGTTAGAGCAGTTGATTTTAGTGAACTTAGAGAAAAAATGCTAATAGGAGGATAAAAAATGTGGAAATGCAAGAAATGTGGATGCAATTGTTTTTATCAAGACATAACAGGCGGAATTTCTGAGATTTTAGAAATGGATAAAGATGGAGAAGTACTTGATGAAATTGATGATGTGGAATATGGTGATTTTTCGTGTGCAAAATGCAATAATTCAAGCTCAAAAATACAAGAAATTGCTTATTGGGATGAGATAAATGGAGAAAATAAACAAAATATATAAAATCAGGAGGAAATAAAATGTTAGGAAATAATGTAGTAGACTATATGATAAACAGCTGTAAAGGAGCATACAATTTAGAAAATGCAAAATTAATTAAAAAGAATGTGGAAGATAAGAAAGTTCAGTTTGTATTCAAGAGAAGTGATTTAAAATTAAACATCGAGTTTGCGAATGATAAGATTTCAGGAATTATATATAATAATTTCTTGACTGATTCTCAAAGAGAGAACGTAACAGAATCTGAATATTGTACAAGATTGAATGAAATGCTTGAAATTACAGATATTGATGACATGAATAAACTTGATGAAATTTCAAGAAATATCATCAAAAAAATAAATTCAGAAAAGTTATTTGGAGAAAATCCAAAGGAATTGCTTTTGAATAGAGAAGACAGAGAAAAACTTGTAAAAATAAAAAGATTTTTTGGAGCAGAGCCACAGTTGCTGAAACTTTACGAGGAAATCGAAGAGCTACAGGAAGCTCACAAAAATTGGCGTAAATCATTTTATAAAGATAATAGCGATATGATTGAAGAAATAGCTGACTGCTTTGTTATAGCATTACAAATTAACAAAGTGAAAATGGTTAAGAATATCATTAAAGGCTTAGTTGACAACACTAAGATATTCAAGACTGAAATGATTGAAAAAATCATAAGAATGGTTAAGTTTAAAATCAATCGTACAGTTGAAAGAATTGAGAAAGGACAATACGGAACATACAAGATTGAATATAAAACCACTAAAGCGACACAGAAAGGCGTGAGCGAAGAAAAAAACAAACAGCCAATAAATTCCCCAGCGAAATCATTTAGCGTTGCAGAAAGCAAGAAACAGAGCCGTGAGAAAAAGGAGAAAACAAAAAAGGAAAACAAGGTTTTTGAGTTTGTGAAAAAGAATGAACCGTATTATTACCAAGCACGTGATATTCAGTTAAATACTAAGATACAGGCTAAGGAATGTACAAGAATTGTTGAAAAGTTTATTGATGAAGGGAAAATAACGGTTACAAAAAAAGGAAAAGACGGCATATACGGAGCAACACTTGCAACAATTCAAGAGGCGGAGGTTGTTAAATAATGGCAACAAACGCAGGGAAAAAATTTGAGGAAGATTTTAAAAATAGTGTTAATACTGATGAAATCTTTTTACAAAGACTAAAAGACGGAACAACAGGGACTGTTAACGGACAGATGGTTAGATTTAAAAATAAAAACTTATGTGATTTTTTACTTTTCAAGGACGGGCAACTTGTCCTTGTTGAGTTAAAAAGTTTTCTAGGAAAATCTATGAGTTTTTCAAATATAAAAAGCACTGTAGATGAGCAACAGACATTTTTGTACAATTTACGACTTGAGGCAAAGAAAAAGAATGTCAAAGCGTATATGATACTTAATTTTAGGGATTTATCAGAAACTTATGCAATAGATATTCATAATTTTGATGAGTTTTATAAAATAACTAACAAGAAAAGTATTAATATAGATGAAGTGAGGCAATTAGGAAAGCAATTGTTTCAGCAAAAGAAAAGAACAAACTACAGATACGAAATTAGCGACTTGTTCAATTAGGAGGAATAATGGGTAAAAGATTAGCAAAAAATAGAGTTAGAAGTATTTTAGAGGAATATCCGGAAACACGGAATGCTGAAAATCCCGACACATATGTTATGTGCCTAATACTTGTTGAGGACGGAATAATAACACAAGATCAGGCAGCTAAAATATACGACGGATATTCAATTAACAACATAGTTAAAAGTCGCCAGAAAATCCAAAATTCAGACAAGGAATATGAGCCAAACGAGGAAACTAAAAAGAAAAGGTTTGTAGGATATATTAATTTCAGACACGCCTGGCGGAAAGGAAACTTGGATGTCTAAAAGAATGTCGAGAGAAAACCAAAAATTGATATATTGGTTTATAGACTGCTATGCTTATTATCTAGCTGGAATAGAAATAAACTGGAGAACGAGCAAAGAAAAGCCTAGAGTATCTGATTATTTCAAATATAAGGCTAAGGAATACTTGAAAAAGAAATATATTGTTTCAAGCGAAAAGAATGTGAAAGACTATAAACCGTTTTCAAATCTTGAAAGCAAACTAAAAAACAAAATAATGTCTGTATTGGAAAGGAATTATACAAACGAAACAAAAGTAAGTGTATTAACTGATTCCTTGCTGGATTTTACAACAGAAGAAATGCAGATGTTATTGATAAAGCTGGACGGCACATTTTCTTTGGCGTTAAAGATGATAAGCAATGACGAGGCAATAAAGTTTACGAACTATTTGTTTGATTTCTTTATGCAAAAGGATATACCGATGTGGCAGGAAATGCACGAACTGTATAGAAGTCAGGAAAACAGGAAATGGGTATACTGGATGTTGAAAAAGAAAATATGTGTTATTACAGGAAAGCCGAATGCACAGCTGGCACACATTTCTAAAAGTGCAGGAGCATTAGGCGGTTATAAATACGACAAAGGTGTAGGGAACAGTTATTTACCTTTATCAATGGAGTGGCACATAGGAGTAGATCACGGAGTTGGTGGTGGCAGAAATAAATTAATGGATAAATTGAAAGAGTTGAATATAGAGCCTTTTGAAATAAAAACTGATGAGGAAGTTAAGGAATTAAAGAAAATATATAAAGGGCATTTTAAAGGATTTACAGAGAAATAAAGTTCAGTCGCAGAAAGTCGTTTTGGCTGAGATAATACAAACAAACGAAGTATTTACAGTAAAAAAGATTAGTCGCGAAAAGTCGTTTTTATTAGAAATATGAATTTTTATTGAAAATAATAGATTCAAGATAAAACCATTTTGTCGAAGTCAGCAAAATGGTGTTGAGAACGTTTGGATGGTGCAGGGAAAACGATAGAAATTAGGAGGGAGCATGAAAAACAAGGATAGAATGCAGTTTAATTTAAAAAATTGGAAAAAACAATACGGACATTTTGATTTTTGGAACAGGACAGATGATAAAATATCAACTTTTGAAAAAGTGCTGAACAAAGACAAGTATAAAAAGAAATAGGAGGATTTGAAAATGTCAAAAAAAATAATGAGGATAGTGTTTTGCTTTATAATTACATTTATAGGTGTTGTGCAAATTGAACAAACTAAAGATTTTTTAGATCTAGCTAAATTAGTTGTGAGTTTTGCATTCGGTATGTGGGTATCGAAATGGATTTAAAATAATTTAAGAAAGGGAATTAAAATGAAGAAATTATTATTAGGAATTGCAATTTTAGGATTATTAGGAAGTTGTGCAAGATGGGAAGACAGTCAAAAAGATTGGAAAAGCGATACAAGTGGATTAAAAAGAACTGTAACGGTTTATACTCTCGATGGGAAACTCTTAAAAGAATATAAAGGAATGATAAGAGTAAGAGATTCGGATGAGAGCGGAAGAATATCGTTAAACTTAATAAGTGAGAATAATCGCAGAGTTACAATTGATAATGCGATTGTAATAACAGAGGAGGAATAAATGGAAATAATAATGAGAATTTTAAGTGCAGCAGTTACAATATTTTTAGTTTTCTTTTTAGTTAGTTATCTGTATGCTTTAGTTGAAGATGTAAAGAAGAAATTAAGAGGAATAACTAAAATTAATTATACGCCTTATAATGTGATGTATTTTTTAGTTTTTTGGTTTTTAAATATTCTGCTGATTTACGCAATAATAAATTTGATTGTATTTTTTGCAATTAGAGTGTAAAATGGTATAATTAATCATATTTAAAAAAGGAGACAAAAATGGAAAAGAAATTTGTTGAAACACTTTTTCGATGTGGCAAGTGTGGAAACTATATCAAAGCGGTAAAACAATATAATGGCATGAAAATTATTGATGACGGATGTTTAGAATTTAGAATTTTTAAAAAGAAAATGCCTGACTATGAGTACTTTTTTTGTTGTGAAGAGTGCAAAATAGAAGGTGATTCTTTGGGAGCTTTTAGAAAAATTATTCCACCTAAAGAACGAGCAGACTTCTGGTTTGTTAAAGGATACAAAGAACAAAAGACTAAAAATATGATAGAAAAGACTCTAGACAATATGAGATCATATATAGAAGAAGCGAAAAAGGAACATAAAAATTATAGTGGAGTTCTTAAATATGGTCGATTAGGAAATTATTATTCAAAACATAAAAGCGTTGAAAAAGGTTTGGATGAATTACAAAACGAAATAACTAAAGCAATTAAATTATTTAAAAAGGGTGAAAATATAGAAGAGTTATTAGATTTTATTGGATTTTTATCAAATAATACTTTAAATAATCATAAAGTTTATATGTCGTATTTTATGCAAGCACGATTTCAATTTGAACGAAGAGCAAGTAATATAGTCTATCATAATTTGAAACATGTGAAAAGTTGTTCGAAAGGCATAAAGGAAGTAATGGGAAAATCAAAAAAGTTTATTGTTTAAAATTTTAAATTTTTTCAAGAAAAAACAGAGCTCAAATACTTGAAAAAACTGATAAAGTAAGGTATAATAAAGGAGTGATAAAATGCTTAGTAAAGAGCAGATAAGTCAAATTGAAAATGATAAAAATATATTTTTTTGCGTTGTAGAACTACTCAAAGTGATTTCGATGAAAGGAGAAGTCAAAGTGACTTTTAAATTCAAAGATAAGAAATTAAAAGGGAGAGAACTATGGCGTGATACAATAGAATAAAGACAAGAGCAAAAAGTTTGTGAGTCGATTTATATATAGATTAGAAATAGTCTATTTATAAGTCGGCTCTTTTTTTATCTAAAAATCAAAGAAAGGGATAACAGATGTTAATTATATTATTGATTGCAAGTTTTGTTATTAATATAGCAGTAATATTAATACTATTTCAAATTATTTGTTATGGGATAAAAAAATACATAAAAGAAAGAATCAAAAGAAATTTGGAACTCTTGGACAAATTAGAAGAGATTGAAAAAGATATAGATAACAAGGTAGATGGATTAAAGATAATGATATATGACAGATATCTTGATAGATGTAGAGCAGGGATGAAGAAACAGAGAGAAGAAGACAAAGGATTGAGAGATAAGCTAACAGAAATAGAGAGCAAATGTTCAAAATAGTGAGCATATCAAGTCAAGGTTAAAGCGAAAACAAAAAAATGAAATTTTGATTAAAAAAGGTACTTCTGAGAGGTCAAAAAAGAGCGAACGGGTTCGAAGCCCCAGAAAAAATATGTATGATGGCTTTTTTAAGTTTTGTTTCCGTTCCGAAATGGAGGTGTTATGTTAGTAAAAGAGAATCAGATAATAAAGGCAAACGAGTTAGCAAAATTGCTAGGTATAACAGATAGACACCTCCGCAATTTAGCTAGTGAAGGAATAATAAAAAAAACGGAAAAAGGCAAGTATCTATTTTGGGAAAATGTACTTGGATATATTGAGTATATTGAATCTAAAAATGATGTGGATTTGAATTTGAAAGATGAAAAGATTAAGGAAGAGATAAAACGAATAAAAAAAGATGTTGAACTAAAAGACCTAAAAATTAAGGAAACTAAAAATCAATTGCATTTAGCGTCAATTGTAGAAAAAGTAATGACTGATATGCTTATGAACATTAAAGGAAAGTTGCTTTCTATATCTAGCAAGGTAGCACCAGCAGTTATTGCTTCGGATAATCTCGGGGAAATTCAGGATGTTATTCAAGATGAAATATTTGAGGCTTTAGAGGAACTTAGCGAATATGATCCAGATATGTTTAAAAATAATAAAATTTTTGTAGAAAATGAGGAAGATATGGAAGTGAAAGTTGAAAGTGAAAAGAGAATTAGAGGAAGACCTAAAAAGAACAGTTAAATTATTTAAAAAAATTGCCCTGGTTTTAAAGCCACCGCCAAAATTAACAATTGATACTTGGGCGGATATGTATAGAGTTTTATCAACTAAAAGTTCAGCAATTCCAGGAAAATGGAAAACTGACAGAGTGCCATTTCAAAGAGAAGTAATGAGGGCAATTTCTGATAAAAATACAGAAAAAGTTGTGATGATGTATGGAGCTCAGTTATCAAAAACAGAAATTCTTATGAATACTGTTGGATATTTTATGGACTACGAACCTTCTCCGATTATGTTTTTAATGCCCACGAAAGATATGGCGGCTGATTTTTCAACAACACGGCTCAATGACATGATTCAATCGACCCCGCAACTTAGAAGTAAAGTTATTGAGAGTTCCGATGCTAGAGATACGAAAAGACAAAAAGAGTTTTCAGGCGGATACATTGTTTTAACTGGGACTAATTCAGCTTCAGAATTGGCAAGTAGGTCAATTAGGGTTCTATTAGCGGACGAAATTGACCGTTTCCCTAGAAGTGCTAAAAAAGAGGGAGACCCATTAAATCTGGCAATCGAAAGGGTAAAAACTTGGCCAAACAGTAAAATAGTTTTGACAAGTACACCAACAATCAAAGGCGGAAGCAGAATAGAACTTGAATATGAGAACAGCTCGAAAGATGAGTATTACATTCCTTGCCCAAAATGTGGTGAAATGCAAACTTTGAAATGGGGAAATATTATTTTTGAAGATGTTACACATAAATGTGAGAAATGCATGGAAACTTCGAGCGAATACGAATGGAAACGAAATCTTATTAAAGGTGAATGGAGAAGTACTAATCCTGATGTAGACCCACATGTTTCAAGAGGATTTCATGTATCGGAGTTATACAGTCCGTTTACTAAATGGGCTAGCATAATTCGTAAATTTAGAGCGGCAAAAGGTGATGAACAGCTTATGAAAGTATTTGTCAATACAGCTCTCGGGGAATGCTGGGAAGAAAAAGTTGAAAGATTTAATTTTGAGGAAATACAGGCAAGGGCTGAAGATTATGGAGAATACTTGAATCATGAAGATGGAACATATGAGGAAGTAGAAATCCCTGACAGGGTTAATGTGCTTACGGCTGGTGTCGATGTTCAAGATAATAGGCTTGAAGTTGAAATTGTTGGATGGGCAAAAGGTGAAGAAAGCTGGGGGATTTATTATAAAGTGATAATGGGAAACCCTGCTTTACCTTATGTTTGGAACGAATTAGACCAAGTTCTGATGAAAGATTATTCATATCAGAATGGGGAAAAAATAAGAGTTGCTTGTGCTTGTGTTGATACAGGTGGGCATCATACTGATGACGTTTACAGGTATGTAAAGGCAAGGGAACAACTAAATATATTTGGTATAAAAGGAAGTGGAGAAGCTGGAAGACCTCTTATTTCACGACCTAGCAAAAATAATAAAGGAGGAATTTCCTTATTTGTTTTAGGAGTTAATACTGGTAAAGATACAATAATGAGCAATCTTAAAGTAACGGAACCAGGAGCTAAATATATGCACTATCCAAATAATCCTAAACGTGGATATGATGAAGTTTACTTCAAAGGGCTTACATCTGAAATAAAGGTTGTCACATTTAGTAAAGGACAGGCTAAAATTGAGTGGAAAACAATAGGAGATAAAAGGAATGAGCCTTTGGACATCAGGAACTATGCACAGGCTGCATTAAGAATTGCTAATCCAGATTTAGACATTAGGTATTCAACTGATTTATTAAACGGATTAAGAACACAGAGAATTAGCAGAAGAAGAAAAATACTGTCGAAAGGAATTAAGTAAATGGGAAAATCGAATTATTCAAGAGAATATATTTTAGAAATGATAGTTGAATATGGTAAAGCTGAACGAGCAGTTTTAACAGGAAAAAGCTACAAAATTGGGACAAGAGAACTTACTCGAATGGGAATAGATGAAATAAGAAAAGGGAGAGCTTATTGGGAAAATGAATTACAAAAATTAAATAGTATTGGAAAAAGAAGAGTGAGAAGAGGAGTTCCTAGAAATCTTTAAGTTAGAAAGAGAGGTGTGATATGAATTTAATTGACAATTTAGTGGCGGTATTTAATCCGCAAAAAGGAGTAGAAAGATTTAAAGCGAGAAGAAAACTAGAAATTTTAAATACAGGATATTCTAATCACGGAGCTTCAACTACTAAAAAAGCAATGATAGGTTGGCAGAGTACTGCGGGCGGTGTAAAAAAAGATATTTATAAAAATCGTAAGAAATTGATTGAGCGTTCAAGAGATTTATATATGGGAACTTCTGTTGCAACTGGAGCATTGAAAACCATTAATACAAATGTTGTGGGAAGTGGTTTGAAATTAAAAGCGGCTATTGATAGTGAAACAATAGGGATAAGTGATGATGAAGCGGCTAAGGTAGAAGAATTGATTGAAAAAGAATTTGAACTTTGGTCGAAAGATAAGATTGATAATTTAGGAACTATGAATTTTTATCAAGTTCAAGAACTTGTATTTTTGACAGTGCTACTAAATGGAGAGTGCTTTATAAAATTAAATTATTTTGAAACACCTAAAAATCCGTATAGTTTGAAGTTGGAAATTTTAGAGCCTGATAGAATTTATACTCCTAATAATATGATTTCGGATAAAAGTGTAGTTGAAGGAGTAAAGATAGATAAAAATGGAAGAGTTGAAGGTTATTATGTTTCATCTGAACATCCGTTGGATGCAACTGGTGCAGTAACAGAAAAATTTATTAAAGTTTATGGAAGTGAGAATCAAAAAAACATAATTCATCTTCTTTTCACTGAAAGACCTGAGCAAATAAGGGGAATCCCAATATTGTCACCAGTTATTGAAAATTTAAAACAGCTTGGAAATTATACTGAAGCAGAATTAATGGCTGCTGTTATAAGCGGATTGTATGCAATTTTTATTGAAAGTGAAGCTGACAGCCCAAGCGGAGCTGATGTTGGAGAACTTGAAGCGGTTGAGAATGATTTGTTGGTAGATTCAGAAGATGAAACAACTATAGAACTTGCGCCAGGAATGATTGCTTCACTTAATCCAGGAGAAAAAGCAAAAGCTACTAATCCAGGAAGACCAAATGCACAATTTGATCCGTTTGTGACAAGTATTTTAAGACAAATAGGAAGTGCCCTAGAAGTTCCGTATGAACTTTTGATTAAGCATTTTACGGCAAGTTATTCAGCAAGCCGTGCAGCACTTTTAGAAGCATGGAAAATGTTTAGAAAGAGACGAGAGTGGTTTTCTGAGAATTTCACTCAACCAATTTACGAAGAATGGTTAAATGAAGCGTATTTGTTAGGGAGAATAGAACTTAAAAACTATGGAACTGATTTTCTTATAGATAAAGCCTGGTGTGGTTCACAATGGAACGGACCTTCACAAGGACAAATTGACCCATTAAAAGAGGCTAATGCTGCTGTTATAAGAATTAATAATGGATTATCGACTAGAACTAGAGAAACAGCGGAGCTTAATGGTGGAGATTTTGAACAAAATGTAAGAATTTTAGCAAAAGAAAATAAATTATTAAAAGAGAAAGGAGTGGTAATAAATGCCGAAACAACTAAAATTTTGGAATCTAGTGAAGAATGAGGAAGAAAAAACGGCGGAACTTATACTTTATGGGAGTATAGGAAACGATGAGTATTGGGATGATATATCCGATAAGGTATTTAAACAAGATATAGAAAACCTTGGAGATGTAAAAAACATTACTTTACATATAAATAGTCCAGGCGGGAGTGTATTTAGTGCTGTAGCAATAGCGAACACTCTTAAAAATCACAAAGCTAAAGTAACGGCAAATATCGATGGTTTGGCAGCGAGTGCTGCAACTATTATAACAAGTGCTTGTGATACTGTAAGAATGCCTAAAAATGCATTGTTTATGATTCACAATCCAATTACTTTTGCTTATGGGAATAATCAAGAAATGCAAAAAACTGTTGAAATGCTTAATAAGGTTAAAAACAGTATTATTGAAACATATTTAAATAAAACAAAAACTGATAAGGAAACTTTATCTGAACTAATGGATAATGAAACTTGGATGGACGCAGAAACAGCTAAGGAATATGGATTTGTTGATGAAATCGTGGATGAAGAAGTAGGAAAAGAATTTGTAGAAAACAAATTAATTATAAATAACATGGCTTTTGATATTTCAAAATTTAAAAATTTTAGAAAATCAAAGGATGCTGTTGTTGACAATAAAAAAAACACTAAGGAGGTAAAAATGACTTTAGAGGAGTTAAAAAATCAATTTCCTGATTTGTATGATTATGTATTGAATGAGGGAAAAAAGATTGGAAAAGAGGAAGAAAGAGAAAGATTGAAAGCTATTGATGATATAGGAGTTAATAATTATTCTGAATTAATAGAAAATGCTAAATATGTTAATCCTATGTCAGCTAGTGAATTGGCTATTAATATTTTGAAAAAGCAAAAAGAAGAAAAAGCTCAAAAGTTGCAAAATATTAAAAACGAAAGCCAAGATAATTTTATACCACCAGCTGCGAATGATGGAACAACGCATGGCAAAAAAGAAGAAAAACAGTTTATGGGACTTGATATTATGACTATTTTTTCTAAAATGAATAAAAAAACAGAGGAGGGAAAATAAATGGATTTTGTAACAAAAGGCAATGAATATGCCAGTGAACAATTTTTGAGCGGAACAGGACACAGGTATATGGAATTTGAAGTTCCGCAAGGTAAAAGTGTAAAAAGAGGTGATGCTGTAAATACAACTGCTGAACTTTCAGACGGAACTGATTTATTTGGAATAGTTATGGAAAATGCTGATGGAACAACAGCAAAAACTAAAACAACTGTAGCTATTTCAGGGGAATTTATTTTTGAGGGATTAAATGTGAAAGCAGGTACACAAAAAGCAGATTTTACAAAAGCAGCTAGAGATAAAGGTATTGTAATAAAAGGATTAGGAGGTAAGGAATAATGCCAGCAGTAATAGAATTTATTGGGTTGTATGACCAGAATGTGATTAGACCAAAATCATTTATAAAAGACAGTTATTTTAAAAATAGGAAAACATCAGAAAATCAAAAAATGGAAATAGAATTTAGAAAAGGAAGACAGCTTGTAGCTCCTTATGTATCTGAATTTGTTCCAGGAACAGAAATGGTAAAGAACACTTATGAAAGTAAATTTTTTCGAGCTCCAAAAGTAGCACCAAAAAGAACTTTTTCGGCTTTTGAGTTGTTTTTTAACAAGACAGCAGGGGAAACAATTTATGGCGGGAAAAGTCCTGAGGAAAGAAAAGCAGACTTACTTGCAGAATCTTTTGCAGAATTTGAGGAACAAATTACAAGAAGAGAAGAAATAATGTGTACTGAAGCATTGTTTAATGGAAAAGTGGTTGTAGAAGGCGAAGGAATAAAAGGAGAAATCAATTTTGGAACAGTTGAAGAAATTACACCAGCTGTTTTATGGACTCAACCCAATGCTGATATAATTGGAGATTTACAGGCAGCTATAACAAAAATCGGGAAAGTTACAGGATTAAGACCTGAAATGATATTAATGGATCCTGTGGCAGCAAAATTATTTGTAGATAATGAAAAAATTCAGAAGTTGTTGGATGTAAAAAATTATAACGTAGGAAAAGTAGATCCAAGAGAAACAGCAGCAGGAGCCGTTTATATTGGAACAATAGCACCTTTTGGGTTGCCGATTTATTCTTATCAATCTCAATACTCTGTATTAAATGCTGATGGAAAAACTTATAGCGATAAGGATTTAATCCCTGAAGGGAAAGTTCTATTAGCACCAAGCAACAATAAAATTATGTACGGACCAGCGGCAGATGTGAAACAAGGAATAATTGTGGCAGAACGTTCAGTATTTACTGATGAAGATTCAAAATCTAACACTGTAGAAATTAGAACCGAATCAAGACCACTTCCTGTGGTTTATGATATTGAAGCTATAAAAATATTGAAAGTTAAATAGGAGGTAATGATGAAATTTAGAACATTAAAACCTATGATTTATGGTGGAATTAGTTATGAAGTAGATACTGAAGTAGATATACAAGAAAAATCAGTAATAAAAAGTTGCCTTGAAAGAGGGCTTATTGCTGAAATAAACGGCAAAACTGAAAAGTCTGAAGAATCAATTGAAACAGAAAATACTGAAGAAACAGATAAAAAAGATACAAAAAATAAGAAAAAATAGGTAAAAAACATGAATTTTAAAGATATTTTAGAAAATGATATACAAAATGTGTTTTTAAATTCAGAAGAATTTGGAGAAACACATAATTTGAATGGTACTGATGTTATTTGTGTGACAGATGAGGACAGTTTTCAAGAGAAGGAAATTAGTGGGAAATTAACAATAGAAAGTGGATTTTACAAGGAAGGGATTACAGTGTTTATTGATAAAAAATATTTGAAGTATAAGCCTGAGGGCAATATGAGGATAGATTTTGACAATAAGGAATGGATAGTTGCAAACTGTAAAGAGAACTTTGGCATGTACGAACTCGATTTGTATAGATACACGGATTATTAGGAGTTGATTTAGATGTTTACGATTCAATTTGATGAAAGTGTCCTTAGTGACATAGAGAATAAATTTGTTGAGTTTCCAAAACAAGCTCCAAGGGCTTTGGCAAGTGCTTTGAATAGGGTTTCAACTATGAGTAAAACTCGTATGGTTAGAAATGCAACTAAGACCTATACGGTTAAATATGGGGATTTATTAAGCGGATTGACTATGAAAAGAGCTAATCCTGGTAAGCTTATGGCTGAAATCAATTCTAATGGAGGTTATTTGGGATTAGACCATTTTCAGTTGAATCCGAGCACAAGAACTGGCAGAACATCAGTAACGGCAACGGTAAAAAATGGAAATGGAATAATGCTAAATGATAGAACATTTATAGCCTACAACGATGGACATTTAGGAGCATTTGAAAGGGAAGGAAGTGGACGGCTACCGATTAAGAGAAAATATGGACCGTCTGCTCCGCAGATGTTAGGACCTACAACGCGGTTACCTGATCTTGATGAATTTATGTCTCAAAAATTAAACGAAAGGTTTGAACATGAGTTGAATAGGCTCTTGTCAATGTAATTTATGAGTATTAAAGTAATTGAAAAAAGTTTATATGATTTTTTGTGTGAAGAATTTAAAGATACAGATTATCAAATATTCCGTGGGGCATTACCAGTTCGGAGATACGGCGAAATTGACAAAAATACAGGACAGAAAAAGCCGTTTTTTCCTTGTGTGACATTAAGAGCTTTGAGTTCTAGGCAAGTTACAGAAGGAATGGATAGTTATGATTGCGACGCTACTTTTGAAATAATAGTTGGTACTAAAAATGAAGATTATATTGATAATCTTTATAAAGGTGAAGAAATTAGAAGTAAACTTTTAACTAAAGTTTATGATGAAAGAGGATGGGCAATACGGGAAGATAAAGAATTTAAGTGTGATTTATATAGTGACGAGTTTGGAGATTTTATATTTTCAAGAATCACATTTACGGTTTGGGATTATCCTGTTGAGCCTGAAATTTTGAAGGAGGAATAATGGAAGATAAAAAGCAATATATTTATTTGGGAGATACGCTTGAATTTAAGGATATTAGATTTACAAAGGGTGTTATTTACTACAGCAATGAAGTAATTGAAGCAAAACTTGAGAAATATCCGCTATTGAAAAGAACTTTGGTGGATGTTAATCAAGCTAGTGAAGCATTACAAAATGAAAAATTGCTTGAAACGGTAACACAGCAAATTAAAGACCAAATAAGGGAGGAGGCTGAATAATGGGTTATAAACACGGAACTTATCAAACTGAGACATCGAGTGACATATCACTACCGATAGTGCTTGATTACGGGCATTTTATTGTAGGAACTGCACCGATGAATAAAGTAAAAAGAGAAAACAGAAGAGTGAACGAGATTGTAAGATTAGGAACTTATAAAGAAGCTATTCAATACTTTGGAGACACTTACGACTTGGATTTTTCAATTTCACAAGCGATAAAAGTATTTTTTGAGTTGTATAAGGTAGCACCGCTTTATGTTGTGAATATTTTGGATCTTGAAAAACATAAAACAGTTAAAAAAACTCAAAATGATTTGAGCTTAACAAATGGTAAAGTTGTTATTCCAAACCACAAATTGATAACAGATACATTAGTGGTTAAAGAAAATGCAACATCACAAGTTATTTCAGACGCTGTAATGATGTGGACAGATGAAGGACTTGAAATATATGCTAAGCCGTCAAATGGAACTAAAATTGATATTGAATATGAAGAAATTGACTTGTCAAAAGTAACGAAAGCACAGGCTTTAGGTGGATATGATATTTCAACAATGAAAAGAACAGGGCTAGAGTTATTAGATGAAGTTTATTTGAAATATTCAGAATTACCAGCTTTCGTTGATATTCCAGATTTTTCAAGTGATAGTGAAGTTGCTGCGATTATGCAAACAAAAGCTAAAAATATAAATGGGAATATGTTTGAAGCAGTTGCATTGATTAATGCGCCGATTGACAAGCCTTATGACCAAATTCCTAAATGGAAAGATGATAATAATATTAATGGAAATGACCAAATTGTATTGTACGGAACATTAGGGTTAGCTGGTAAAAAATATATTCAGTCTATTCAGTATGCTGCTTTGTCGTTATCGGTAGATAATGAAAATGGTGGGGTTCCATCACAAACTCCGTCTAATTATTCATATAAATGCGACAGTTTATATTGGAAAAATTCGAGTGGAAATCTTGAAGAGATAATTTTAGATAAAGAGCAACAAGCTAACTTATTAAATAAAAACGGAGTAGTAACTGCTATTAATTTTAAAGGTTGGCGTTGCTGGGGATCTGAAACTGCACTTAATCCAATGGCAACAGATCCTAAGGATAAATTTATATATACTCGTAGAATGTTTAAGTATATAGGGAATGAATTGGTTATAAGTTATTTTGATAAAGTGGATAAGAAATTTTCTAAAAAATTAGCTGAAACAGTAACAAAATCAATGAATATTAGATTAAATGCTATTGTAGCTAGAAATGATTTATTGAGTGCAAATGCTGCTTTATCAGCTGAAGATAACGACACAATTAATGTTACAAATGGGGATATAACTTGGGTTATTAAATTGGGAGTAATTCCTGGTATGAAATCAGCAACATTTAAGAAAAAATATGACGCAGATGCATTAACTGAGTTTGCAAATAGTTTAGGAAAATAGGAGGATAAAGAATGGCTAAAAAGAAACTGCCTTTGGGAATCGTTGACGCTGATCTTTATGTCAATGGTTCAAATGCATTAGAAGGAGTTGGAGTAGTAGAACTTCCGAATGTGGAATCGGCAACAATAACGACTGAACAGTTTGGTATGGCTGCAGAATTTGAAGCTCCGTTGATTGGACATTATAAAAAAATGTCAGCTAAGGTAAAAATGGATAGTATGAATGATACATTATTGAATTTTAATAATAATGATTCAATTACATTAGAATGTTTAGGAGCTTTACAAGAATTAGATAGAATGTCGCACTCGCCAAAAGTAACTGGTGCAGATGCAACATTGAAAGGATTTATCACAAAATTTGATGGTCCTAAGGTTGAAAACGGTAAGAAATTTGAAGGTTCGTTTGATTTGAGTATAACTTATTACAAATTAATGATTAATGGTAAAACAATCATCGAAATTGATGTATTGAACGGAATTTCAAATGTAAATGGAAGTTTGAATAATATCATAAGACAATTATTGGGACATATTTAGGAGGAATAGAATGATTATAAAATTAACGAAAGAATATGATTTAGGAAGTAAAAAATACAAAGAAATAGATTTGAAACTGGATAATTTGACAGGAGCAGATTTATTGGAATGTGGAAAAGATTATAAATCAAGAATGAAATCCAATGCTGAAAACTTCAAAGATTTTGATGATGCTTGGGCTTTGACTGTAGCTGAAAAGGCATCAGGTATTAAATATGGGCATTTAATGACTTTAGGCGCTGAAGACTTTTTGAAAGTGATAAACCAAACTAAGAATTTTTTAGTAAAAGGTTGGGGAACGGACGAAGACAAGGACGAGAAAACTCCAACGGTGGAAGCGTAATAGATGACTTTTTAGACTTGATTACAGATTTATTGAGTGGACTTAACTATTTTAAAATGAATATCAGTTATGAAACACTTATGAAATGTACATTTGATGAGCTGGATTATTGGATAGCAAGGGCTAATAAGTTGATTGAGGATGAAAAGGCAAGGCAAGAAGAGAATGAATAAAAAAAGGGGATTAGTTGTCCCCACCAATGAAAACTGATAAAAATTTAAATAGAACTACGATAAGAGCTATAACTGTGATTACAGGACTTATGGTAAACATAAATGATAGAAATATAAAAAGGAAAAATAGTGATGGAATAGATACAACTAGACCAAATAATATTATCAAAATTATTTCTAACGGAGTATATTTTTTATCTGATTTATTAATTTTCATAAAAATCACCTCTTCGATTTATTTAATATATTATACCATATTTGAGAGAAAAGGAGGAAAATTGTGGCAAAAAATTTGGAGCTGAACATAGTTCTGGGTGCGGCGGTAGCTAGTGCTATTAACGGAATGAGCCAAGTTGCAAACGCTTTGAAAAACACGACAAAATCTGTCAAAGAATTTGAAAAACAAATCAAAAGTATGGAGAAAGCACAAAAAGCATTTCAAAATATGGACAAGGCTCGTGAAGGATTAAATAAAATTAATTCAGAATATAAAAAGGCTGCTGAACATTTACAGAAGTTGAAAGCCGAATATGAAAGAACTGGAAGCAGTAATAAACAACTGGCTAAGGAAATAGAACAGGCAGAAAAAAATGTTGGAAAACTGAATAAACAAAAAGAGCGACAGCAACATGTGTTTGAAGCCGCAAGAAGTAAGATAGAAGCGGAAGGCGCTAGTCTGTCTAACTACAGAAACAAGGTTCAGGAAGTTGAAAAAGAAATCGAAAAAATGAACAAACTGAAAGAAGCTCAAAAAAGATACGATGCTAGACAAGAAACTGTTGGAAAAATGAAAGACTTTGGAGATAAGCAAATAATGCAAGGTATGGGAATGGCTGGAGCTTTGGCTGTTCCTGTTAAATTAGCAGTTGACTTGGAAAATGCTCAAGCAGACTTAAAAAAAGTTGCTGATTTTAGTTCAAAACAAATGGAAACAGGATTTTACAAAGCAATGAGAAACTTTAGTGAAAACAGTCCGCTATCTCAAGTAGAATTATTTCAAATTGCAGGAGCAGGAGCTCAAGCAGGAATAAAAACAGACGAATTAGAAAGATATACTAAAGATGCGGCTAAGATTAAAGTTGCATTTGATATGAATACTGAAGCAGCAGGGAACTTTTTAGCAAAAACTAGAGCACAATTAAATTTGGATCAGAATGGAGTAATGGAATACGCTAATGTGATTAACTATTTGGCAAACAATGTAGCAGCAACAGCTCCAGAAATTGCTGACATTTCAAGCAGAGTTGCTGGGTTAGGTGGAATGGCTGGTATTTCTAAAGAAGGAGTTGCAGCATTAGGAGCAAGTTTAGTATCGGTTGGAGTACCTTCGGAAGTTGCGGCAACTGGATTGAAAAATATCTCATTAGGATTAATGGCTGGAACATCAGCAACTAAAAAACAAGCGGCAGCTTTTAAATCCTTAGGATTAGATGTAGAAGATGTGGCAAAAAGAATGACGAAAGATGGAGAAGGTACATTAATTGATGTTTTCCAAAGGATAAAGAAACTTCCAAAGGATGTACAGGCGGCGACACTTAAAAATTTATTTGGTAAAGAATCTATTCAATCTGCATCGGAATTGGCAAAACATATAGACGAAGTTAGCAAAAATATGAAAAATGCACACGATAAATCTAAAACTAATGGTAGTGTTGATGCGGAATATAACCAAAGATTAAAGACAATGGGAAATGCCTTTTCGACTTTAAAAAATAGAGTTGTAAACATGGGAGTGGATTTAGGTTCAGCATTAGGACCAAGTTTAGTTCAAGTTGCAAATTCTATTGGTCCATTAATTAAGAAATTTTCTCAGTTAATACAAAAACATCCACAATTAACTGCAAACATTCTAAAAGCTGTAGCTGGATTTGCAGCATTTAAAATAGGGATTGGTGGATTAGCGAAAGGATTTGCACCTGTATATAGTGGCATATCAAAAGGAATTTCGATATTTGATAAATTTAAAGCAGCAGGAAGTTTTACAGAAGGATTTAAAATGGCATTTCCGACAATAAGCAAAGTTGGCTCAATGTTCAAAAAAGTAGGATTGGCAATTAAAGCAGCTTTTATGGCAAATCCTGTTATTTTAATAATTGTTGCAATAGTGGCTGTTATAGCAATTGTTGTAGTTTTATATAATAAATGTGCTTGGTTTAGAAATGGAGTGAATGCGATATTTAAAGCAGTAGCTAACTTTATAAAACAAGTCTGGCAAGGGATAAAGCCAACAGTAATGAATGTGATAACAGGAATAAAAAATATTGTTAAACAAGGTGTTGATTTTATTAAACTAGTTTGGAAAATAATTAAGCCAACAGTAATGGAAGTATGGAATGCTATTAAGACGGCAGCAAGCGTTGCAATGAAAGGAATAACGATACTTGTAAAAGCATCTATCGCTGTTTTAAAAGCTGTATGGAAAGTTTTGAAACCTGTTGTGGTTGCTGTTTGGAATGCAATCAAAGCAGTTGTGCTTGTGGTGATTAAAATAATAGCTGTATATATTAAGACATACATTAATATTATAAAAGCAGCTTGGAAAGTATTGACAATAGCTATAAAGGTTGTATGGACCGTAATAAAAGCTGTAATTTTAGTTGTTATTGTTGCTATTGTCGTTGTAATCAGGACAAATATTATGATAATAAAAACTATATGGAAAGGTTTAGTTGCGGTTGCACGATTTGTTTGGAATGCAATTAAAGGTGTGGCTATTCCTGTATGGAATGCTATAAAAACAGCTGCAATGGCATTATGGAACGGTCTAAAATCTGGGATAACAGCAGTAGGATCATTTTTTAAATCAACTTGGGAAGGAATAAAAGGAGCTGCAATTGCTGTATGGAACGGTATTAAATCAGCATTTGATAAAGTTGTCGAAGGATTGAAAAGTGCAATTAGCGGTGTTGTAAAATTTTTCACAGATAAATGGAACGGCTTAAAAAATATGGTTTCAAAAGGACTTGGAGCAGTTGGGAATTTTTTAGGATTCGGGAAAAATGCAGCAGGAACTAACTACTGGAGTGGAGGACTTACAACAGTAGCAGAACGTGGAGCTGAATTAATTCAAATGCCAGGTAAACCAGCCTTCTTAGCAGAACACGAAATGTTATTAAATTTACCTCGTGGTACTCAAATATTGAATAATCGTGAAACTAAAAATAGTTTTAGAGATAAGATCAGCGGACTAAAAGAGAGAATGTCAGAACTTAGAAGTAATGAAAGTTCAGGCGGCGGAGATGTTATAAATATCACAATTAATGCTGGCGGAAATGTTGACGCTAATGTGATTGAAAAAGCAGTAATGAGAGCATTAGAAAAAGCTAGAAATAAAAAAGAAAGGACGGCATTTGCATAATGGCGAAAGTAAAAGTGTATAAAACAGTTTCGGGCGATACTTGGGACTTGATAGCATATAAGGTTTATGGAAGCGAAGGCTATTATCATGACCTTATAAGAAGTAATTTAGCTTTAATTGACATCGCCGTTTTTGACGCAAATATTCCAATTATCATTCCTGAAATTGCTGAAGAAAGTGATAATGATACAAGTTTGCCGCCGTGGAAGAGAGGTGAATAGAAATGGCATTTGCCAGAAGTATTAGGGTTATAGTTATATTTAATAAAGTTGATATTTCTGATGAGATAGCACATTCTATTTCATCTCTTAACTACACGGACAATTCCAAAAATGCTATAGATGATTTGGAAATAGAACTAGAAAACTTAGATTATAGATGGCTTAAAGAGTGGTATCCTGACGAGAACGCTCAAATGCTTGTTGGAATTCACGAAGAGCTGGAAAACGAAACTAATTTTTTGGACTTGGGAACTTTTTATGTGGATGAGCCGACTTTTGAAGACCATAAACTTACTTTAAAGTGCTTGGCTTTGCCACTTGACCAGAATATTAGAGACCAGAAAAATAGTGTCGCTTGGGAGAGTATAACTTTGAAAGAGCTTGTTACACGGATTGCAAATAAACACGAAATGAATGCAGAGATTTATGCAGAGAATGTGTTTTTTGAGAGATTAGACCAAAATCAGGAAACGGATTTAGCCTTTATTAACCGAGTCGTAAAAGAGATTGGGTTAAATATGAAAGTATCTGATGACAAGATAATTATTTTTGATGATGAAGAAATGGAAAAGAATGATACTATTGAAGTTTTTAACATTAAAGACTATCAAATTAGAAGTTTCAGCTTAAAAAAGAAAAATAAAGAGATTTACGATAAAGTCGAAGTTTCGTATTATGATCCTGACAAGAAAAAGGTTGTTAAGGAAATTATCACAAAAGAAGAACTTGACAAGCGTAATCAAGTTACAACTGAAGAAAAAGAATCTAAAAGCAAAGACAGTAAGAAGACTAACAAGAAAAGCCCGAAAAAGGCTAGTAAAAAGCCAATTAAAAAGATTAAATCTAAGAAAAAATAAGAGGCTAAAATGAAGAAAAGAAAAACAGTTAAAGAATCAAAAGAAAAATTGCAAAAGAAAGCAGAAAATAAAAAAACAAGGACTAAAAGAACTAGAACCTTAAAAGTTAGAACTAGAGGGAAGACAGAACCAAAAAAAGTTGCAAAAAAGACCCTAAAAGATAATCTTAAACAAGAGTATCAAATAACTTTAAATGTTGACGGAAGCACTAAATATTTGGCAGGAGCAATAATTGAGCTTGATGAAAGCTGGGGAAAGTTTGAAGGTAAATATGTAATTGACAAGGTAACGCACGAAATAAGTGGCGATTATACTTGTGAAATCACAGCAATGAAACTTGGAGCAAGAGAAAATGCAGAGAAAAATGCAATTGCCCAAACTAAAGAAGAACAAAAGAAAAAAGAAGCTGAAAAACAAGCTAAAAAGGCTAATAAAAAAGGCGGAAGCGGTAAAAGAACAGGTAAGAAAAGTGCTAAGAAGCCAAGAAAAAGAGTAAGAGATAAGAAAAATACTAAAAAATCCAGTAAAAAGAAATAGAGTTTTGTAGGACAATGACATCTGAATAGTAACTGTGATAATATGTTGACAAATTTCAAGAGGTGCAATATAATAGTTCCGTAGAGAACGGAAAGGAGGATATAAGGTAATGAACATAATCGAAAAAATTCATCTACTTGCCAGTATCTGTACAATTTTACAATTTGTATATATGATATACAAAGAGTATAAAGACAGAAACGACAAGAAGAAATAACCAACAACGAGGCTATGGTTGCCAAACCCTCTAGCCTTTTCTCTACACTTTAATAAAAAAAAGAAAGAGGTAGCTATTATGTATGAAAAAATACAACTGGTATTATCAATAACGATAATAATTTTATTCTGCACTTTCTGGACTATAAAATTTATAAAATGGAAAAAAAGCAAAAAAAAATAAGCCCAACAACGAGGGCTTGAACATAATCGAATTTTATTTGATTATATTATAGCATATTTTGAAAAAAAGTCAATATAAAAACTATTATCACAGTTATTAATTTAGCTGTGATTTTTTTATGTAAAAAACAGGACAATGGCAATTGAATATATGACTGTGAAACTAAAATATTTGTTTTTGAGAGAGTATAGAAAATTTTAATTTTTCTTAAAAATAAGGTATAATATAATAAAATTATTTTTAGGAGGAATTTTATGACAATATTTATAATTTTGTTTTTAGTATTATTTTTAATTCTGATATTCCAAATAATCAGATTGATTTATTTTGCAATCAAGAAAAAGGAACTGTCTAAAGAAGTGAAAAAAACTTGTATTGTATTTTTGTGTAATGTATTTGCATTTATCTTAGTTGGAATGACAGCACCTGAGAATATAAAAAATAAAGCAAAAGAATCAGGAATAAAAAATAAAGCCGAAAAGGTTAAAGAAGTTAAAAAGAAAGTTGACAAAGAGAAGAAACAAGTTAAATTGGCTAGTCAAGACGACTTAAAATATGAAGTATTAAAAAATTCAAGAGATACAAGTAACTTAACTAAAAAAGAAAATACAATAGATATATTAGTTAAAGATAATATTTCTGAAGAAAATCTAAAGAAAGTAATGAGAAAAGCAGGGAAAGAGCAAATAAAAGATGCGGATATTCTGTTTATTCGTGCTTATGGAGATAAAAAGTTCTTTAATCTTGGTGGTGAAACACATGGAATGATAACTTATTATCCTGATGGAACTGTGAAAGATGAAACTTATACAGCTAAAAAAGAAATTCCAAGTGATAAAGAAAAAGATATTTATATTGATTATTCAAAAACACTTCATGAAACTTTAAAATCAAAAGGAAACTATACTAAACAAGAAGAAGAAAATATTGAAGAAAAAATCAATAAAAAAATAGCTAAGAAGTATGGAATTTCACCAGAAGAAGTAGAAAAAATCTTTGATAAAGTTGTTATTTATCAGGGTATGTAGTTTATTTAAAAAGTTTTCAAAAAAGTTCTTGACTTTTCCGTACGAAAATGTTATTATTAATTATCGTACGGAAGAGGTGAGAATATGAAAGACAAAATTATGAAAAAAGTAAATTTTAATAAAGGAGGTGCGGGAGGATATACCCCAAGAATAACATTAAATAGTAAATGGGTTGAAGATATGAATATAACTAGAGAAGATAACGAAATAGAAGTAAGTTACAATAAAGAAACAAAAGAAATAGTTATAAAAAAAGTAAAATAAAAAATCCCCTCTCTCGTAACGAAACGAAAAAGAGGATATATACATATAATGTACTTAGCACTACTATTATACTATATATTCTCTTAAAAAACAAATATTTTAGGAGGAAAATTTTATGAACAAAATAACATTTTTAGATGTTGAGGAAGTAAGAATTAAATTAGAAGGTGTAAGAAGCTTAATGGTCGCTCTGGAATATGGAATATTTGATAGCTTTGAATCAAAAGAAATATTTAGAGTTGGGTATGCTAATTTGGTTGAACAGGTTTATGGTATACAAAATGAACTGGATATATTAATTGAAAAAGCAAAAAATAGAGTTCAAAAAGATTCGGAAGAAGAAATTGCATAAAAATAGTATAATGGAGGATAAAAGAATGAATGAATTACAAGTTATAAATGATGAAAGATTTCAAATATTCAGTAAAGAAAATTTAGGAAGTGTAAGAACAATATTGGTGGATAACGAAGTATGGTTTTGCATAAAAGATGTTTGCGATATATTAGAATTAACAAATCCTACTGTTGTAGCCAAGAGATTAGATGAAGATGAAGTGACTAAGTTTAACTTAGGGAGTAAATTTGGTATTACCAACTTCACAAACGAAAGTGGATTATATACTCTGATATTACGAAGTGATAAAAAAGAAGCTAAACCATTTAGAAAATGGATAACATCAGAAGTTATTCCAGCAATCAGAAAAACAGGAAAATATGAAGAGAAGAAAAAACCTCTTACACAGGCTGAATTAATTTTACAGCAGGCTCAATGGATGGTTGAAGCTGAAAGCAGAATCAATAATATTGAGAACAATGTAATTGGACTTGCAAACACTATTGAGGATAATGACAAGAGCATAAAAAGATTGGAAAACAATCAAAGAAGAACAGTAACAAGCAACCATCTGACAGTAATAGCCTATGCCAACATAAAAGGAATAAAGCCAAAATCATACCACGCACCTTCTATAGGAAAGAAAGCTACTAAGATATGCAGGGAAAAGGATTTATTAATAGGAACAACGGTTGACAGCCGATACGGACTAATAAATACTTATCCTGTTGAAGTTCTGGATGAAATATTTTTTGAATAGTAGTAGAAAATTTACTAGACCAAATTGAAAATTAAATAGAAACATTAAATCACAGTCATTAATTTGATTGTGATTTTTTTGTTACAAAAAAAGTGATAAGGCAGGTGGTTAAATTGATTGAAACATTAAAAGCAGGAGAAGTAAGTGCGATAGATTCAAAAACTGGAAAAGTAAGAGTTTTGTTAAAAGGCGATGATGACAAGACAACGGACTGGCTTAATGTATTAGTTCCTTACTCTGAAAGTCATAGCGATAATTATACACTCAGTTTAAAGCAAACTGTTTATTGCTTATTCTTTTCAGAAATGCCTGAACAAGGAGTTGTGCTTGGTTGTCCTATGCGAGGTGCTTCTAGCAGCGAAAGCGAAGTTAAAAGAACTTTTTCCGATGGGGGTAGTTGGACTTATGATGGCAATACATTGACTTTAAATATTGGTAAAATCGTGATTAATGGAGATTTAGAAGTGAGCGGAACGACTACAACTGGTGGAAGTATTAATCTTAATACACATAAACACGATGGTATTACTGCTGGTGGAGATATGAGTGGAGGTCCGCAATGATAGGAAGTTTTGGAGATGTCATATTTGAAGCGTCAGAAGATCAGATTGTATCGCTTAATAATCAAATAAGTAGGTCATACAAGGCTAAAATATCGGAACATCAAGCAATTTACGGTCCTGGAATGTTAAGATTCCAAGGTAGAGATTTACTAGAAGTTAGTTTTACAATGACTTTAGTGTCATCTTTAATACAGCAGACTACTTTAAAAGAAGAACTAGATACAATCAAGAAAATGTTTGAACTTGGAGAGTATGCTAATCTAGTCTTTGGTGGTCAAGTATTTGGCGAATACCCTTTTTTGATAACAGAATTATCAGAAGAAAGCAGTTATTTTAATAAAGAAGAGGGGGGGTTTGATGTTGTTAAGTTGAATATTACGCTTAAAGAGTATATTGAAAATCCTAAGTTGTATAATCAATTAATTGAACAAAGAAAAATACAAAAAAATCAGCAAGTCACTGAAGAAAATCAAGACGACATCGAGAATGAGCAGAAGGAGGCTGTAAATAATGATAACAGTAAATAGCTCTGAAGAAATAAATTATAATCCAAAAAATGTTTTAGAAGAAGTAGTTACAAATGTAGGAATGATTTTAAGAGTTTGCAAAGAAGAACAGCCACTCAATCGAGATTTTGCATTTGACAGTGATTTAATTGATAAGAACATTAATGTTGTGCAGAATAGGATTACAAGCCACTTGACTAAAATTATAAGAGAATATGAGCCAAGAGCTGTTTTAAGACAAACTAGAATCATTATGAAAGATACATATAATAATGATTTTGACATTGAATTAGGAATTGAGGTGGTAAACATTGAGTGAAATATCAAATGAAGAATATGAAATTATAGATGCGGATTCGTGGGAACTTAAAAGAGATATGATTGATAAGTTTCAGGAGCTGAGTGGAAGGCAATTAACTGAATCAAGTCCAGAAACACTTATCTTTGAAACGGTAGCGTATTTATTTGGATTAAGAGAAGAAAAATACAACGATGAAATGAAACAGAATTATTTAAGATTTGCAAGAAATGAGCGGTTAGATTTGAAAGGAGAGTTTTACGGAAATAGAGGTAAAAGACTCGTAGAACAACCAGCCGTGGCAACATTTAGATTTTATATTACTGATATTCAAGTGACAGACATAATAATTCCAAAGGGGTCAAGGATTCAATACAATGAGTTATATTTTTCAACTGATGAACAATATAAAATAGGAAAAGGCGATTTGTATGTAGATGGAATTGCAACTTGCAACACATCAGGAACTGTTGGAAATGATATTCCAGTCGGACAAATTAACACGATGGTCGACATTTTTCCACATTACGATAAAGTCGAGAACATTACAGCATCAAATAATGGAGCTGAAATAGAGCAAGACGACAATTATAGAGCTAGAATCAGAGAAATCCCTGAAAGTTTCACAACAGCTGGAAGTAAAGGAGCTTATGAATTTTGGGCTAAGTCAGCAAGTACGAATATTGTTGATGTTGTGGCATACAGTCCAAGCGCAACAAATGTAGATATTTATGTTTTAACTGATTCCTTGACACTTACTAATGAACTCAAAAAGAGAATCGAAGAAATGTTGAATACTGACAACATAAGACCGTTGACAGACAACGTGACAATAAAACAAGCAATAAAGACATCATACACAATTGATTTTGACTACTACATTGATAAGTCTAATGAAACGCTTGTAAATGTTATTAAAAATAATGTTGAAAAAGCTGTAAAAGATTTTAAAAATTGGCAGCAAAACAAAATGGGGAGAGATATTAATCCAGATGAGCTTATAAAATTACTAAAATTAGCTGGAGTAAAAAGAGTTGTGTTAAGAAATCCCGCTTTTAAAGTTTTAGATTTTAATGAAATAGCAGAAAACACAAGCGTTACAAGCAATTATTTAGGAGTTGAAAATATATGATAACTATTGATAGTTTGAACTTAACAGATATAGCAGCGAAGTCAACTTTGAATGATAAAACAACACTTTGGATTTATGAATCTATAAATTTTGCTATCAAAAAGAAGCATGATGCGATTAAAAGAAAATTTTTCTTGGAGTTATCAGAGTTAAATGATGTAGAATTAGATTTTTTGATGTGGGAATATCATGTTGATTACATTGACGCAAATATTTCAAAAGAAACAAAGGTTAAATTGATTAAAAGAGCGGTTTTTTCGCATTTTAACAAAGGAACTGTAGGTGGAACGAAAGAAATATGCGAAATATTATTTGACGGAAAAGTTGGAATAACAGAATGGTTTAAATACGGAGGAAAGGCAGGTTATTTTAAACTTAGTACAGATGGTGGAATGTCAAATGATAAAGAGTATAAAAAAATATTAGAAGTGGTAGAACAATATAAAAATATCCGTTCCTGGCTTGATGGAATAAGATTTTTAAGAAAAAAAGAAAGAAAAATTAGTTATGGTTTTGTAAGGAGAAGCAAAATAAAATATTATTTAGCTTCGACTGATATAAATATTCCAAATGATTTATTAAAAGCAAATTTTGGAACAGTGCATAGAACAAGAATACTAAGAGAAATAAGATAGGAGGAATCATGGCAAAATTTAAAGGATTTATATTAACAGAAAAAGGGAGGGAACTGTTAGCAAAAGGACTAGCGGGAGAAACAATAACATTTACTAAAATGGCGATAGGAGATGGAACTACAGCGACTTCCGAGAGAGAAATGACAGCATTAGTTAATCAAATTACAACATTGCAGCTTTTAAATGTAGATACAAAAGGGAATGGAACTTGTGAAATTAACGCTTTATTGACAAACAAATCAGTAACAACAGGATTTTATATAAGAGAGCTGGGGATATTTGCTCACGGAAATGACAATGTTGAAATACTTTATGCTTACAACACTTCAGCAAATGCGGACTATTTGCCACCTTTTTCAGCAAACAATGTAGTTGAAATAGAGTATATAGACACAATAATCGTGGATCAAGTGGAAAATATTACCGCTACTATCGACCCAGCTGTATCGTATATAACAAAAAAATATGCAGAAGATAATTTTTTAACATTGAAAGATAAGATGAAAATGTTAGGACTAGAATTTGGCGGAAACATACAGGACATTGGCAATAAAACGAAAGGTAAGTTTTATTATGATAACGTTACAAAATTTTACTACGAATGCATCGAGGATAATTCTTTAACTTACAACGATTCAGGGAAATTTAGGGCTATTTCTAATAAGCCGCTTTCGGATAAAGTGGAAAGTTTATGCGAAGTAAAAAAATTAAATGATGCCGAAATTGATTCTAGAATTCCACAATATTTTTCAGGGGCAAAACTATTTAAAAAAGGAAATGTTGTAACATTTAACGCCTTGCTCGAAAGAAATTTAAATGTTGTAAATTCTCCGCTTGCTATATTATTCAATCTCCCTTTCAAACCAATTGATGATTACATATGGGTGAGTCCTATTTTTACAATTAGAAAAAATGGAAATTTTGAAGTAGGGACGTATGCAAATTTTAATAGAAACAAAATTACAGAACCAACTCATCTAAGTTTCACATACATTTGCGAATAAGATAATAGTGTGGCGAGGTAAAAGCAACACATATGGAGCAATGTATATAAATGTTATATAATCAGCTAGAAAATTTATCTGAATTTAAAAATGGTCAGTTTAAAATCAAACAATCGTGTGAAACAAGACACTCGATTAAAAAGTAAAAAAACTTATAAAGACAGTAAAAATCAATACTTAAGTTATTTTTTTAATCGTGCTAATCATGAGATTGATTGTGAGAAATTCGTGCAAATTCATAAGTTAGCGCAGAATAAAAAACATAAAAAATAAAGAAATGGAGTGATAAAAATGACAATAGTTTATATTTATGAAACAAATTCGTTGGAGTGTATAGCACGACCAACGGTTACAACGATAGAGGAATTTAAGAAAAATCCAAACTTATTTTATCCTGACTGGAATGAAGAAACTATGAAATACTCAACATCATTACTTTCAAATCCAGTTTTGGATGAAAAAACTGGAGAACTCAGAGAAATGACTGAAGTTGAAAAAATAAAAGCTGGTAAAACAGTTTTAAATGATGGAAGTTATTTAGATGAAGTTAATGAAACAATCGTAACAATTGCAAAACCAAACGAGTGGAGCATTTGGGATAAAGACTCTCACACTTGGAAAGTTGACAATGATTTATTAAATGCAAAATTAAAAGAATTAAGAGAAAAAGCATTAAAAGACTTAGCAGAAGCTAAATTAAACTTTTTGAATCAGCCACTTGGAATAGAGAAAGCTGGTAAAAAATATACTTTTGAGAATAACGAAAGAAATAGAAACAGTTTGTCTCTTAAAATGTCGCTAATGTGGACTTTAGAACAAGATAAAATCAAGAAAGTAAAAGTTTTGAATGATAAAAAAATGGTTGAATTTATTGAATTGAACAGGTCAGAATTAAAAGTTTTGGCTAAAAAAATACAAGATATAATTGAAATTACTGACATGGCAGAGCAAATGGCAGTAGTTGGAATTAGTCGATATAATATCGAGCAAATGTTGGAACTTAATGTAAGTGATTTTTTTAAAATTAATTAAGAGGAGAAATTATGGAATTAGAAAAAGACAAACTATATATATGTTTTCACAAACCTAAACATCTTGTAGGACATTTAATAGCATTGTGGACATTTGGAAGATATTCACACGCCGAATTTATTTACAATAATCAAGTATTTTTATCAAATCCTGGAGGAGTTAGGACAAGGAAATTTGAGTATCAGAAAAATATGGAAATTTATGAGCTTGACAAAAGTATCGACCCTAAAGATGTGATTGAATTTTTTAAAACGGCACAAGGTAAAGGATATGATTACTTGGGAATACTGGGGCAATTTTTCTATGCCGATAAGGTGCAGGACGATAACAGGTATTTCTGCAGCGAATTTTGCTTAAATGCGATAGATTATGCTTTGCAGTTTGCATTGACCTACAAAACTAAATCATTAAAGGACAGGGTTGGCTATCAGTTCAATCCATCTAAATTGTTTAAGTATTTAAAAAATATGGAATTAATAAAAGAAAAGGAAGTGATTTAAATGGACAGATTTGAGAAAATATTTGACTATCTGCTGAAAGTTGAGGGCGGATATTCTAATGACAAGCACGACAAGGGTGGAAAAACAAAATACGGAATAACCGAAGAAGAAGCAAGAGAATTTGGATATAAGGGAGATATGCAGGACTTGACAAAAGATTTTGCAAAGAGTATCTATCTTAAGAAATATTATCTTGGAAACAAGCTGGATAAAGTTGTAAATGATAAAGTAGCATTATCTATATGCGATTGGGCAGTTAATTCAGGAAGAAACGGAACAAAAAATGCACAGATTGCCACAAATCAATTGACAAATGCAAATCTTGATGTAGACGGAATAATTGGAAACAAAACATTGGAAGCATTGAATGCAACGGATCCTGAAAAATTTTTAGAAGTTTATCATAACTTGCAGAGAATTTATTACAGAAGCAAGGTTGAAAGTGACAAGATTCAAAAAGGATTTTTGGCAGGTTGGCTAAATAGAGTTCAAAGAAAGGAGGAATATTTCAAAGATTGGGACAAGGAAAATACAGCAACAGAGAATAAAACGTATTCTTTCAGCCAAGAAAGTTTGGATAAAATGAAAAAAGTACATCCAAAGTTAGTTGAAGTTATGAAAGCTGCGATTACAAATAGTCCTTTTGATTTTAGAATAACAGCAGGAGCAAGAACGGCTGAAGAACAGTTTGCTTTGTATCAAAAAGGTAGAACTTTACCTGGACCGAAAGTTACAAATTGTGATGGCAAGAATTTTAAATCAAACCATCAAATAAAATCTGATGGATACGGACATGCAGTTGACATATTCCCTTGCGGAGTTATCGAAAATGGCGTGTATAGAAAATTTACATCAGATGAAGGATATGACGATAAGAAATTAAGATTAATAGCAAATCATATCTTGGCTGTTGCAAAAAGTAAAAACGTAAATGTTGAATGGGGTGGAAATTGGAAAATGCATGATACACCACATTTTGAACTGAAGTAATGTGAAAATGACTTTAATAAAAGCTGTATTTGAACGTTAAAAATAATTTTAGTATGAAAAGTTGGCTAACAAGGTAAAATTGATTGCAGAGCTTGTTAGCTAGCTTAAAATTGATATTGGTAAAATAAAGAGTTAGGAGCGGTAAAATGAACAATTATAAACTAAGATTGCAAAAAGAACTAGAAGATTTGGATCTTAAAATCGAAAAATTGAATAACTTCATCGAAAAAAATGAGATTTTTAAAACAATAGATTTGAAAGAACAAGAATTGTTGAAAGAACAAAGAGAAATAATGACTAAATATGCAAACATTTTAAGAAAAAGAATAAAATAGGAGTGATAAAAATGGATAAATTAGCAGCAAAAATATATTTAACAGGTAAAATTTTAGAATTGGGAAAGACTTTAATCTATAAAACAGAGATAGTTGCAAAAGGAAAAGCTGGAGCAGAAAAGTTTAAGCAGGTGTATGAAGGCTTCTGGGATAAATTAGAAGAATTATTGGAAAAAGAAAAATCAATTGACAGAAAATGGATTCCTGACTTTGCAGAAGAAATTGGCGAAGAAGTTCTGACAGAAGTTTTAAAGGAAGCTAGAAAAACATTTGACTTAAAAGTTATACTGCAACAAATTTTTGATGAAGAAAAAGCAGGGAACAAAAACATATTATAGGAGCATAAATGATTGAAGACTTAAAAATAATAATTGACAATCACGGACTTTTCTTGATCTTATTTTTTAGCGGAGTATTATTTGGTGTAGTGGCTCAAAAAATGGTTGACAACAAGCCTGTCAAGCCGTATATGAAACGGATAGCGGTTGCTGGAATGACTATGTCTATAACATTATCTTTAAATAAAATAATTGGGCATTTGTCGGCAGAATATCTATATCCGTGGAGTCCAGTTATTGGATTTTTTGGAGAAGCGATTCTGGAAACAATAAATCAAAAAAGATATGGAATCAGTACAGGATTTTTGGAGCTGCTGCTTGAAAGGCTGGGATTTGTCAAAAAGGATAAGGGTGATGATAATGGAAAAACATCGCAGAAGTAGAAAACTGGCATTTTTAATGTTAGCACTTATATTTTTAAATTCAGTTCTGACATTGAAGTTAAGAAGCTATCAAAGACGGCAAAATTTAGATTTATTAAGAAGCAGATTAAGAAACGAGAGCAATAGAGAGATTTTTGACAGCATAGAAAAGAAGTCGAAGACAGAGGATATGCTGCTATTAATCGGAACAAATATAGTGGCATTAATAATTATAGCTGGATTTGACAGGCAAAGAATAATTGATGAGAATAAAGATAAAGAAAGAGCTGTCAAAGTGTTTGGGGGATAGTCAGAAATGGCTATCTTTTTTTGTGAACAAAAAAGTCACAATATTTTTTAAATATATTGACAAAAAATAGCCGTTTTGCTATAATGATATGAATGATAATCAAATAAATCTTATTTTGGAAAGGAATAGAATGAAAAAAATACATTTTAAAGTTACTCATAGCGGTAAATTGATTATAGGAGACACTTCCATTAGTTGTGCAGTTTTAGAAAATGGACAGAGAATCATAACGCAAAGTAGTATATACAAAACTTTTGGAAAACAAAGAAGAGGTAGTCAAAGAGATGAAAATACCGTTATCCCGTATTTTATAACTTCTAAAAATTTGATTGCTTTTTTAGACAAAGATTTGCGAAAAGTGTTTGAAGAAGTTGAATACATATCAAAAAATGGAAGAGTGGTAAAAGGTTATAAAGCAGAAACTATACCAGCTATTTGTGATATTTTTATAGAAGCACATAGTAGAAAAGCATTAATGACAGTACAAGAACCATTATACGAGCAGTCATTAATTTTAATGAGAGCATTAGCTAAAGTTGGGATAACAGCATTGATTGATGAAGCTACTGGATATCAAAATGATAGACAAGCACAAGAATTGCAAAATTTGCTGGCTAAATTTATTGGTGAAGATTTATTAAAATGGCAAAAAAGATTTCCAAAACAGTATTATAAGGAAATGTTTAGGTTACACAATTGGGAATACGATGAGAATTCTAACAAAAGACCAGGATATGCGGGTTCTTTTACAATGAAATATGTTTATGATTTATTTCCAGAAAGCGTCATAGAGTATATAAAAAGAGAAAACCCTAAATCTATTTCAAATAATAGATTATACCGTCATCATCAGTTTTTAAGTGTCGATATAGGAGTTCCTGAGTTAGATAGACATATTTCAAAATTACTGGGAGTAATGGCATTATCAGATAATATTTCTGATTTTGAAAAAAATTTTAAAAAGGCTTTTGCAATTGAATTAGAAAGGAAGAAAAAAGATACAGAATTTAAAAAAAAACAAAATGAGAGCCTTTAATGGCTCTTATTCTTTTTCTATATTCTTAATAGCTGTTTCAATCTTAACTTTCAAAATTTTCAAATCCTGAAGTTTCATTTCTTCCAGCTCTATAATTTTTATTTGTTTTAGATTCTCAATATCTTTTTCATCTAAGTTTTTGATTTTTAAATTTTTCATTTTAACTCCATTGTATTTTCAAATTATTTGTGATAAACTATTATAGTTAGAAGAGCAAGGCTGTAATTGTTAGCCCTTAAATAGCCCTTATTTTTCAGAAAAAATTACATAAATCAATGATTTCAGAGAAAGATTTTTTAGCAAGAAAATAATATTATTTTTCCAAGAAAAATCAAGGGTTGCGAACATTTTTGAAATGTATTCAAATACAGTATAAAGTATTGATATACAATTCAAAGATAACTGTATTAAAATAAAGTGTACCAAGTGTACTATATTTATATTATAAAAAAGGAGAAATTTATGAAAAAAAGTTTATTATTATTATTAACATTGGGAATTTTAGGAGTATGTCAACTAGGATATAGTGATATAAATACTGAAATTGAAAAAAATCAAACTGAGGATACAAAACAAATTCAAGAGAAAGTAAATCCAGATGAAACAGAAAATGAAGGATTAGAATCAAAACAAACGTCAGAAACAGAAGAAACAACTCAAACAACAGAACAAGTTCAAAAAAAAGCATCGAAAACTAAAAAACTTACACCAGAACAAGAAAGAAGGCTAGAGGCAAAGGCTAGAAAAAACAAAGAAAAAAATATGACATTAGATGAAAAATTGGATTTACAAATTTTAAAAATGGAAAGAATGTTAAAAAGTCTGGAAGGTAAATAAAAATAATAGATATGTTCAATAACCTAAGTTTTTTTATCACAAGGGGTTAAGCCCCTTGCTTCAAGATATTTATTTTATTAAATTTTAAGTTTATATAGTTATCGAACAGGCCTAATATTGCAAATCAGTTTTTTAGTATAGATTAAATTAATCAATTTGGGAGTAGAAAATGGAAAAGAATAATATTATTCTAAAAAATGGAATTGATGTTTTTGGAAATAAAATTGAAATTTTGATAAATAATGATATTATTAAAAAAATTTCTGAAAATATTGATGAGAATAAATTTGAAAATAGTGAAAACTTAAAAATTATTGATGTTGGTAAAAAATTGATAATGCCAGGAATTATTGATGTACATACACATATGAGAGAGCCTGGAGTTACATATAAGGAGGACTTTGCAACAGGTTCACGTGCATGTGCCAAAGCTGGGGTTACGACTTTTTATGATATGCCAAATACAATTCCTACGACTACAACGTTGGGAAATTTAATGGAAAAGAAAAAATTGGCAAGTGAAAAATCAATTGTAAATTTTGGACTTCATTTTGGTGGAAGTAAAAATGACAATATTGAAGAAATAAAAAAAGTTTTGAAAAATAGGGAAGTCAATACAGTAAAGATTTTTATGAATGTGTCAACTGGAGAAATGCTTATTGAAGATGATGAAATTTTGGCAAAAGTGTTTGAAAACTCTAAATTGGTACTGGTTCATGCTGAAAATGAAATGATTGATAAAGCAATAGAATTAAATAAAAATTATGGAAGTGGGCTTTATGTGTGTCATATTCCATCGGCAGAAGAAATGAAAAAAGTTATAGATGCAAAGAAAAATAGCAAAGTTAATACAAAAGAGCATCCAGTTTATGCTGAAGTTACACCCCATCATTTATTTTTAAATACTGAAATTCGTGAAAGTACTGAAAGAAATAAAATGCTTTTGAGAATGAAGCCTGAATTGAGGGAAAAATCTGACAATGAATTTTTGTGGGAAGCGATAAATCGTGGAGAAGTTGATACAATTGGAACAGATCATGCACCACATTTGATAGGTGAAAAGTTAGAAAAAATTACATTTGGAATGCCAGGAGTAGAAACTTCGCTTGCACTTATGATAAATGCCTATAATGAAGGTAAAATATCGCTGGAAATGATTCAGAAACTGATGTGTGAAAATCCTGCAAGAATAATGAAAATTGAAAAAAGAGGAAAACTGCAGGAAGGATATTTCGCAGATATAATTGTTGTTGATCTTAAAAAAGAATGGACTGTTGGAGTAGATGACACTATTGAGTCAAAATGTGGATGGACACCTTATGAGAACTGGAAATTAAAAGGTAAAAACACAATGACAATTGTAAATGGTAAAATTGTTTACGAAAATAGAAAGATTAACGAAAATGTAAAAAGTGGAAAAGAAGTTAAATTTTATGATTAATATTGTTTTTCATTTATACAGAGGTCTAAAAAATAAAAGAAATTATTTAATTAATACTAAATTTTGTTTAAAAAACAAAAATTATATTTTATATTATTTGATAACAGGGAGTCTTAACTCCTTGCAGAGAAATTTATAACTAATTCGCTATTTAAAACAAAAAGTAGTATAAGATATATATAACATAAATAAAAAAATCAAAATTTGAAAGGAACTAAGGAAAATGGCTAATTTAACATTGGAAGAAAAAGTGGCAAAGGCATTATTTGATGTAAAGGCGGTAAAAATTAATGTAGGAGAACCATTTACATTTGCATCTGGGATAAAAAGTCCTATTTACTGTGATAACCGTTATGTTTTAGGTTTTTCAGATGAAAGAGATACGATTGTAGAATCATTTGTTGAAAGAATCAACAAGGATGTTGATGTAATCGTGGGAGTAGCAACAGCGGGAATCCCTTGGGCTGCATTTATTGCCGACAGAATGAAAAAGCCGCTTGCTTATGTGAGAAACAAGCCAAAAGATCACGGTGCGGGGAAACAAATCGAAGGGGCTGAAGTTAAAGGTAAAAAAGTCGTTGTAATCGAAGATTTAATTACAACTGGAAAAAGCAGCCTTGTAGCAGTAGATGTGCTTCAAAAGGAAGAAGTGAAAGAATTGGAAGTAAAATCAATTTTTTCTTATGGATTTGACAGTGCAAAGGAAAATTATGAAAAATATAACTGCAAATTCAGTTCACTTTCAAATTTTGATGTTTTAATAAAATTATTGGCTCAAACTGATTATTTAACACAAGATGAAGCTAAGATTGCTTTAGAATGGAGTAAAAATCCTGAAAATTGGAGATAATTTCTATTTTTTGAATAGGTTTTAATATTAGGGTAATTAATTTTTAAATATAAGTGTAAAAAATTATTGCCCTTGTTTTATTATAAACTTTGATCAATTGGGCATACGAAGTATGTGAAAACATGAAAACTTTTTTAGGTAGCAAGCTCAAGTAACAACAGCTTGAATGAAGGCTAAATAATTGTGATAAGCTCTCTCTTTGAAAAGTGGTCTTAACTTGTGGAAATAGCATGAATATTGGAATAAAGACTTGACAATAGCTAAAAAAATTGGTAACATAATAATATGGTGACTAATCAGTCAATTAAAAAAATTCTACTTAGTTGGACATTTATGATTAGTTAAAAAATAATTTGTGAAGGAGGTTATATCTTGGCAAAAGAAGTTTTGGAAAAGATTAAAAATGCTGAAGTAGAGTCAGAACAAATTATTGCTGATGCAAATGAAAAAGCGAAGAGTATTCTGAAAAATATTGATCAGAAGATAAAAGATGATGGCGATAGAATAATTTCTGAAGCTAAAATTGAAGCACAAAATCTGGAAAAACATTCAATAGAAGAAGCTGAAAAAAAAGTAAACTCTCTTTTAAGCAGTGAAGAAGAGAATATTAACAGTATTCTGAATATTGATGAGCAAAAAATAGATGAAGTTGTCAATTTATTGGCAGAGAGGATTGTGAAATAATGGCAATAGTTAAAATGAGCAAATTTGAATTGGTTGTTTTCGCAGAACAAAGAGCTAAAATATTAAAGGCACTTCAGAAATTTAGAGAAGTAAATTTTGTAGACATTAAGTTACGTGATGAAAATGGAGAAATAGATAAGGATGCAGTTGAAGGTGTCGCAAAATATGTAAACAATGAAGAATTGACACATATTGATGAAAGACTTTATCAGTTGAGCAGCGCAATTTCTCTTATTAAAAAATACGATGAAAGAAAAACACGTTTAAGAGATATTATTCATGGGAATGAAAATTATACTTTTGATACATTGTCTAAAAAAGTGCTGACTTATGACTGGAAAAAAATTACTTCAGAATTAAATTCAATTGGAGTGCAATATTCACAAATAAAATCTGAAATTTCTAAAAAATATACACGATATGATGAGATTGATTTGTGGGAACGACTAGATGTAAATCCTATGGAATTAAAAAAATTGAAAAAGGTAAATACATTTCTTGGAACGATACCGTCAAAATTAAAAGGTGATTTTATTGAGGGTATTTCTAAACTTGATAAGACTTATTATGAAGAACTTAAAATAGTAAAAGATGAAGTTTATTATCTTGTAATTTCAAGTATAGATGAAAGTGAAAAGGAAAAATTATCCGAAGTTTTTAGAAATAGCAGTTTTACTGTAGAAAATCTTGATATTGATGCAGTTCCGCAGGATTACAAAAATGAATTGCAAAAAGAAATAGGTGAACTTAAAAAACAAAAACGTAAATTAAAAGCTCAAATTAAGACTTATAGTGAAGATTTGACTGATTTGCAGGCAGTTTATGAATATATGCAAAATAAAAAGCTGCGTATTGTAGAATCAGAAAAGTTAGCACAAACTAAAAATACAGTTTTGATTAAAGGATGGATTCCTACGGAAAAAGTTCAGGAATTTGAAAAAGTTGTAAAAAATGAAGCTGGAAGCAGTTATTATTTAACGCTTGAAGAAGCAAGAAAAGATGATGAAACAGTGCCAATAAAATTGAAAAATGGAAAAATTTCTAGTTCATTTGAAAATTTAACGGGAATGTATGCTTATCCTAGATATAATGAAATTGATCCAACACCACTGTTTACGCCATTTTATATCTTGTTTTTTGGAATGATGGGAGCAGATGTAGGATATGGGCTTGTTTTACTGCTTGCAACAATGTTTGTCTTAAAAGTGGTAAACTTAAGTTCACAAATGAGAAAATCAGTTAAATTTTTCTTTTATTTGAGTTTTTCAGTTATTTTCTGGGGAATTTTATACGGCTCATATTTTGGGGCGGAAATACCTGGAATGTGGCGACTTATAAATCCATCAAAAGAATATAATACTTTATTAATTGGTTCGATTGTATTTGGAGTAGTTCATATATTTATTGGATTGGCAATAAAGGCGTATATGCTTATTAGAGATGGCAAGGCATTGGATGCTGTTTATGATGTATTATTCTGGTATATGGCACTTATGGGTGGAATGGCTTATTTAGTATTTAAAATGAAAAATTTATCGCCTGCTGTAACAAGTGTGTCAATGTGGATTATGATTGTTGGAATGGTTGGAATCGTACTTACTGGTGGACGTGATGCTAAGGGAGTTGGAGCAAAACTTGGAGGAGGGCTTTACAGCCTTTATGGAATCTCAAGCTATGTTGGAGATTTTGTGTCTTATTCAAGACTTATGGCTTTGGGACTTTCTGGTGGATTTATTGCGTCAGCTATAAATATGATTGCTGGAATGATTAGCGGAAGCTGGGTTGGAATGATATTTATACCAGTAATATTAATAGGTGGACATTTTTTTAATATGTTCTTATCTTTCCTTGGAGCTTACGTTCATACTTCAAGACTTATGTATGTTGAATATTTTGGTAAATTTTATGAAGGTGGAGGAAAGCCATTTAAAGATTTTAGAACAGAAAACAAGTATATAAATCTTGATGATTAATGTGTTTTATAAAGTAAGAAATTTAATAAAATTATTAATAAATATAAAAAATTAGGAGGAAATAAAATGAATTTTTCACAGTTTTTAGTACAACATGGAGGAATCGTAATGGCGACATTAGGTGCGGCATTGGCGACATTATTAGCAGGAATTGGATCAGCAAAAGGTGTAGGAATCGTTGGGGAAGTAGCGTCAGGACTTATGAGTGAAGAACCTGAAAAATTTGGTAAATCGTTAGTATTACAATTATTGCCAGGGACACAAGGATTATATGGATTCGTTATCGGACTTATGGTATTAGGAAAATTAAAACCTGAAATGCCAATACAAACTGGATTAGGAATTTTAATGGCTTGTTTACCAATTGCATTTGCAGGATATGGATCAGCTATTGCACAAGGTAGAGTTGCGGCTTCTGGTATTAGCTTACTTGCTAAAAATGAAGAACAAAATACGAAAGGTATTATTTATGCGGTAATGGTTGAAACTTATGCATTATTGGCATTCGTTGTTTCAATTATGTTATTGGCAAAATTCTAGTTTTATTTTATAAAAGAAATAAAAAGAATTAAATATGGCATAAAAAGCAAAGAAGGAGTAAATATGTCTAATTTAGATAATTTAACATCAAAAATATTAGCTGATGCTAAAGCACAGGCAGACAAAATTGTAAAAGATGCACAAGAAAAGGCACAACATAAATATGATCTTGAAATAAAAAAAATTAATGCAAAAAAAGAAACTGTTCTTGAAAATGCGAGAAGAGATCGTGAACTTCTTTCTGAAAGAATTAAGTCAAGTGCTAATTTAAAGGCTAGAAACAAAAAGCTAGAAGCAAAGCAGGCAGTAATTGATAAAGTTATAGATAAACTGAAAACAAAACTTGTTAATATGGATAAAAAAATATATTAATTATTTGAATCAAAATATTGATAAGAATACCATAACTGGTAAAGAGCTAATTGTAAAAAAAGAATTTGCAGAAAAAGTTAAAAAGGAATTTTCAGGTGCAAAAGTAAAGAAAAATGAATTTGTAACTTCAGGATTTATCATTGAAGAAAATGGAATCCAAGAAAATTATACTTTTGAAGTGAAATTGGACTTTATGAGGGATGAACTGGAAGTTGAAATTTCAAAACTTTTATTTTCATAATAGGTTTATTTGGTAACTAAAAAGTTGAATAACAAAAAATTAATATTTTTGTTACAAATAAAGTTTATTTTTTTGATTTGATAAATCATATTTTTATTATAAATTAAAATATAGATCTAATATAAAAATGAATTGAGAGTTAATTGTAAAAGTAAGAAATAAAAAGCTGAAAAATAATAATATTTAAAATAATAAGAAAAATTTCATTTGTAAAAAAAATAAAAAAATTAAATGTTATATCAGTAAAAATTATAGACTTTATACATGCGACTAAAAAATGAATCAGTAAAGGGAGAAAAAAATGGATAGAATGGATTACGGACAGAGTGTCGTAACTATTAGGGTACTGGAAAAGAGGCTTTTAACTAGAAATAGGCTGGAAAGAATGATAGAAGCCGAAACTCCCGAAGAAGTGCTAAAATTATTGGGAGAAACAGAATATTCTCAAGATATGGCTGATATTCATGGTAGTCAAGATTATGAAACAATACTTAAAAGAGAAACAGAGCGAGTATTTTCGATTGTAAGAAAAATGGTTAAGAATACAGCAATTGTTGATATTTTATCGCTTAAATATGATTATCATAATTTAAAGGTATTATTAAAAAGTAAAATAACAGGAAAAGATTTTTCGCATTTGCTTATGCAAGCTGGAACAATTGATGCTGGAAAATTTAAAACAAAATTTGAGCTGCAAAGTAATGATTTGCCAAAGGAAATAATAGAGGCAATTATTGAAGTCCAAAAAGATTTTGAAGAAAATCATAATCCGCAAAGAATTGATATACTTGTAGATAAGCATTATTTTAGAAATTTATCACGTTTGGCAAAAGAAATTGATGTAAAAGTTATTACTGATTATGTTGAAGGATTGATTGACTTTCAAAATATGATAACTCTACTTAGAGTTCAAAAACAGAATCGTGATGCGAGATTTTTGGAAACTGTTATTTTTGATGGTGGAACAATTTCAAAAAATAAAATTGTTTCCTCAATGAATGATAATATAGATACTATTTTGAATAAGTTCAAAAAAGAAAAATTGGGAGTGTATCTGGCAAAAGGACTAGAAATATTTAGTGAAACAAAAAGATTATCGGAACTTGAGAAAATTTCTGATAATTATTTAATGGAATTAAATAAAGAATCAAAATATGTTGTATTTGGACCAGAGCCGTTATTTACATATTTAGTTGCAAAAGAGCGTGAAATTAATGCAGTCAGAATGATAATGGTAAGCAAGATAAACAACATAAGTTCGGATAAAATAAGAGAAAGGTTGCGTGAAACTTATGCATAAAATAGGTGTAGTTGGAGATAAAGATTCTATTTTATCATTTAAGGCATTGGGAATTGATGTGTATCCAGTTGTTACAAAAGAAGAAGCCAGAAGCACAATTGATGAAATGGCAAGTAATAATTATGGTATTATCTTTGTGACAGAGCAAATTGCAACTATGGTTGAAAGTACCATTGAAAGATACAACCGTGAAGTGCTTCCAGCTGTTATTTTGATTCCGAATAATCAAGGAAGTCTAGGGATTGGGCTTAAAAAGATAGATGAGTACGTTGAAAAAGCGATAGGATCTAATATATTTTAGCTGAAAGGAGAAATTCATTGAAAACAGGAAAAATAATAAAAGTATCTGGACCTCTTGTTGTTGCAGAAGGTATGGAAAATGCCAATGTATATGATGTGGTAAGAGTTTCAGAGAAAAAATTGATAGGTGAAATTATTGAAATGAGAGGCGATCAGGCTTCTATCCAAGTATATGAAGAAACATCGGGAATTGGACCAGGAGAAGAGGTTTTTACAACTGGAGAGCCTTTGAGTGTTGAATTGGGGCCTGGGCTTATTGAAGCGATGTTTGATGGAATTCAACGTCCATTAAAGGAATATCAAGAAATAGCAGGGGATTTTTTGGATAAGGGAGTAGAAGTTAAACCTTTAAACAGAAATAAAAAATGGGAATTTGAACCTGTTTTGTCTGCTGGGGCAACAGTTGAAACAGGAGATATTCTGGGGACTGTTCAGGAAACTTCTGTTGTAAATCATAAAATTATGGTTCCAGCAGGAATTAAAGGAACTTTGAAAACTATTAAAAGCGGAAGTTATACAGTAGTTGACACAATTGCAGTTATTGAAACTGAAAAAGGTGAATTGGCAGAAGTTCAAATGATGCAAAAATGGCCGGTAAGACGTGGAAGAAAATATAAGCAGAAATTAAATCCAGAAGCACCATTAATTACAGGACAAAGAGTAATTGATACATTTTTTCCTGTAACTAAAGGTGGAACTGCATGTGTACCAGGACCTTTTGGATCTGGAAAAACAGTTGTACAGCACCAAATGGCAAAATGGGCAGATGCAGAAATTATAGTTTATGTAGGATGTGGAGAACGTGGAAACGAGATGACAGACGTTCTTATGGAATTTCCAGAAATAATAGATCCAAAAACTGGACAATCATTAATGAAGAGAACTGTACTTATAGCAAATACTTCAAATATGCCAGTTGCAGCCAGAGAGGCTAGTATTTATACAGGAATTACAATTGCTGAATATTTTAGGGATATGGGATATTCGGTGGCAATAATGGCAGATTCTACTTCGAGATGGGCAGAAGCACTTAGGGAAATGTCTGGACGGCTTGAAGAAATGCCGGGAGATGAAGGATACCCAGCTTATTTGGGTTCAAGAGCCGCTGAATTTTATGAAAGGGCAGGAAAAGTAATTTGTCTTGGACAAGATGGAAGAGAAGGGGCATTGACAGTTATTGGAGCGGTTTCTCCTCCGGGTGGAGATATTTCAGAGCCAGTATCTCAGGCGACACTTCGTATTGTTAAGGTGTTCTGGGGATTAGATGCAAATTTGGCATATAGACGTCACTTTCCAGCAATTAACTGGTTAAATTCATATTCTTTGTATCAAGCGAAAGTTGATAACTGGATGAATCAGAACGTGGGGCCTGAATTTTCTAAAAACAGGGCTCGTGCAATGTCATTATTACAAGAGGAAAACAGCCTTCAGGAAATTGTTAGGCTAGTTGGTAAAGATACTTTGTCAGAAAAGGATCAGCTTAAACTGGAAATTGCGAAATCAATAAGAGAAGATTACTTGCAGCAAAATGCGTTTATGGAGTCAGATACTTATACTTCACTTGAAAAACAGGATAAAATGCTTGATTTGGTATTGAAATTTTATGATGAAGGATTAAGAGGGCTTGAAAATGGAGCGTATTTAAGTGAAATTATCGCAATGCCTGTAAGAGAAAGAATTGCGAGAGCAAAATATTTACCTGAAGCAGAATTAGGTAAAATTAAAGAAATAGCAAAAGAATTGGAAACAGGAATAGATGAACTTGTAAATAAAGGAGGTGTAGTAAATGCTTAAGGAATATAAAACTATTAAGGAAGTTGTAGGACCATTGATGATGGTTGAAGGTGTTGAAGGTATCAAATATGAAGAGCTTGTTGAAATTGAAACTCAAAAGGGAGAGCTTCGTCGTGGACGTGTACTTGAAGTAAATGGAGATAAAGCTGTAGTGCAGTTATTTGAAAATTCAGCTGGAATTAACCTAAAAGATTCAAAAGTAAGATTCTTAGGTAGACCTTTATCACTTGGAGTGTCTGAGGATATGATTGGACGTGTATTTGATGGACTTGGACGTCCAAAAGATAGCGGACCAAAAATTATTCCTGAAAAGACATTGGATATTAACGGAACAGCTATAAATCCAGTTGCACGTGATTATCCATCAGAATTTATCCAAACAGGAGTTTCTGCGATTGATGGACTAAACACCCTTGTTCGGGGGCAAAAATTACCGATATTCTCTGGTTCAGGGCTTCCGCATGCAGAACTAGCACTTCAAATTGCAAGACAGGCAAAAGTATTGGGAACAGATTCAAAATTTGCGGTAGTATTTGGGGCAATAGGAATTACATTTGAAGAAGCTCAGACATTTACGGAAGACTTTATAAAGACAGGAGCGATAGATAGAGCGGTATTATTTATGAATTTGGCTAACGATCCAGCAATCGAGCGTCTGTCTACACCAAAAATGGCACTTACTTGTGCAGAATACCTGGCATTTGAAAAAGGGATGCACGTACTTGTAATTTTAACTGACTTGACTAACTATTGTGAAGCGTTACGTGAAGTATCAGCAGCAAGAAAGGAAGTTCCGGGAAGAAGAGGATATCCAGGATACTTGTATACCGATTTATCGACAATTTATGAAAGAGCAGGAAGAATTAAAGGGCGTGAAGGTTCAATTACGCAAATACCGATCCTAACAATGCCTGAAGATGATAAAACTCATCCAATTCCAGATTTGACTGGATATATTACAGAGGGACAAATAATTTTATCAAGAGATTTATATAAACAAAATTTGATGCCTCCAATTGATGTTTTACCGTCACTTTCAAGATTGAAAGACAAAGGGATTGGAAAAGGAAAAACAAGAGAAGATCATGCGGATACGATGAACCAATTATTTGCAGCTTATGCGACTGGTAAGGAAGCAAAGGAACTGGCTGTAATCTTAGGTGAATCCGCATTGTCTGAAACTGATAAGGCGTTTGTTAAGTTTACGACTGCATTTGAGGAACAATATGTGGCTCAAGGGTTTGACAATAACAGAACTATTGAAGACACTTTAAATTTAGGATGGGATTTACTAAAAATATTACCAAGAACAGAGTTGAAAAGAATTAGAGATGAATATTTGGAAAAATATTTACCTGCAGGAGATGAATAGGCTATGGCAAGATTAAATGTAAATCCTACAAGAATGGAGTTAAGCCGATTAAAAATACGTCTAAAAACTGCCAAAAGTGGGCATAAATTGTTAAAGGACAAACAAGACGAGCTTATGCGGCAATTTATTATTTTGGTAAAACAAAATAGAAAATTACGTGAAGAGGTAGAAGGGAAATTACAAGATTCATTTAAGGATTTTTTACTTGCAAGAGGTGTAATGTCTGATGAAATGTTGGAAAATGCCATTGCATATTCAGAAGATGAGCTTTCTGTAAATATAGAAACTAAAAATGTAATGAGTGTAATTGTGCCTAAAATGACTTTTAACAAGAATATGGAAAGTACAGAAGTTGCTTATCCTTATGGGTATGCACAAACATCTGCTGACTTGGATGATGCTGTTGATGGATTAAATCGTGTAATGAAAGATTTGTTGGAACTGGCAGAAATTGAAAAGGCATGTCAGCTTATGGCAGATGAAGTGGAAAAAACAAGACGTCGTGTAAATGCACTGGAATATATGACAATTCCACAGCTTGAAGAAACAATCCGTTATATCCAGATGAAACTTGACGAAAATGAAAGATCAAGTATCACAAGGCTTATGAAAGTTAAGGATATGATGGCTGAAAAAGCATAAATTTAATAATACTTATTTAAATAATAGATTTTTTAGCAAGGGGTTACGCCCCTTGTTATATAATATTTCAAAAAAAATAGAGCCGTTCAGATTACGACTCTTTTTATATTTTCTATTATTTTCTTTCAATAATTCTTAATCTAGAAATTGAATTTATTAAATAAAATGATTAATCAATTATTTATTTCAAATCTTTTATATATTTTTTCACAAAATCCTGAATATCAGCCTTATCAATCACATCTGAAAATCTAATTTCAGAATTTCTAACTTCAGTCAATTTTTCAGGAAATTTTACTCCAGTAATTTCTGATACTTCATCCAAAATTGCATAAGGTTCTTTTGTATCATCAATTCCCAACGCTTTTGCAATTGGAGCTGGGAACTTGAATGGATGAGCAGTTGACATTATTACAGTGTGAATGTCTTTGTCCAGATATTTTTCATCCAGTTTTTCGTAAACTGAATAGGCAACGGCTGTGTGCGGATCCATTAGATAGTGATAATTTTCATAAATTTCCTTAATCGCACTTACAGTTTCTTCATCATTTGCAAATTCTCCGTAAAACTCAGTTTGAATATTTTTCAGTTCTTCATTGTTTACTGACAATTCACCACCTGAAAGCAAGTTTTTAATTAATTCGCTTACTCTCTTGCTGTCTTCATTTAACGCATAATATAAGTATCTTTCAAAGTTTGATGAAAGAAGAATATCCATTGATGGCGAATTTGTTGCATAAAAATCTCTGTTTTTGTTATATGTTCCAGTTTGGAAAAAGTCAGCTAAAACTTTGTTTTTGTTTGAAGCTGAAATAAATTTTTTGATTGGTATTCCAAGTTTTTTTGCGATAAATCCAGCTAAAATATTCCCAAAGTTTCCAGTTGGAACCACTACATTAAACTCTTCACCTGCTTTAATTGTACCAGCATTTACCAAATTTACATAAGTTGTCACATAATATATAATTTGTGGGAATAATCTTCCAATATTAATTGAATTTGCACTTGAAAACATTACATTGTGTTCATTTGCATAGTTTTTAAATTCTTCGCTTGAAAAAATTACTTTTATAGCACTTTGAGCATCATCAAAATTTCCATTAATTGCAACAATTTCCACATTATTTCCAAGCTGTTTTCTCATTTGTTCTTCTTGCATTGGACTAACTCCATTTTTTGGATAAAAAACGACAATATTGATTCCGTCAACATCTTTAAATCCTTCAAGTGCTGCTTTTCCAGTATCTCCAGAAGTTGCTGCTAAAATCAGGATTTTTTTGTCTTCTTGTTGTTTTTCTTTACTTAAAAGAAGTAAATATGGGAAAAGTGATAAAGCTAAATCTTTAAATGCCAATGTTCTTCCATGAAATAATTCTCCAAAGCTCACTTTGTCATTTAATTTATGAACTGGAACTATGTCTTTGTCGTTAAAAGTTGTGCTGTTATAAGCATTATTTATAGCAGTTTTTATTTCTTCGTCTGAAAATTCTGTAAAAAATAATTTTATAATTTTTTCTGAAATTTCTTGATAAGATAAGTCTTTTAATTCATCATAAGTCAATTTTACTTCTGGCAATTTTTCTGGAATATATAATCCTCCATCTTCACAAAGTCCATGAAGTGCCGCAAAAGTAGAACTTTTTACATTATTGGGATTAATTTCTCTCGTACTTTTATAGTTCATAATATACCTCTTTTCATTTTTGTTTTTTTATATAAAGTAATTATACTATTATTTTTTATAATATGCAAGATTAGTGAAGAAAAAACATAAAATTCTCATTTTCTTTTAATAAATTTATTGTATAATTTAAATGAAAGTTAGAATAAATATTTATCGAAAGGGTGCATTTTTATGAAAAAAATACTTTTAATTTTATTATTGTTATTTACAGTTGTATCGTGTGAATTAGAAGATGCTAGGGATGCTTACAATAAAAAGGAATATTTAAAAAGCATAGAATTAGTTTTTAATTATTTTGAAACAAATCCAAAAAAAATTAATAAAATTAAGCCTGAAATAAAGAATGAAATTATGGAAAAGTTTTTGAATATTACAAATCATTATAAAGCGATGACAGGGAGTAGTGATTTGAGCGAAAGACAAAAAGGTTATGAAGAATTGGTTAAAATTTATGCATTATTTGATACTTATAAAAACTCTTCAGCTTTTTCGGATTTTCAGCAAAAATATCCTTTGGATGAATCTTTGAATAATATTGAAAAAATAATTGCCCAAAGATTAAAAAGCAATAATTATAATTATGAATATTATGGTTATGACCATTTTAAAGATGTGACACATGATATAAATGACTATTATAAAGATATTTTAAAATTTATTGAATCTACGGAAAAAAATCCCAAAATATCTAATGAAATGGCTTTAAAATATGAACAAATAAGTAAGCAGATAAATAAAAATAAAGCTAATAAATTTATTGAATTTGCTAATGCAAGCGAAAATAAAAAAAATTATAGAGAAGCACAGAGATTTTACGAAGAAGCTGATAAACTTTTTGTAATAACTCGCCAAGATGCAAAAAAAGTCTCAATTAAAACAAAGGAATTAAAAGAAAAGGCTGATTTGCAAGCAGCAGAAAACGCATATAGTATAGCTTTATCAATCCTTAAAAATGCTAAAACTAGAAATGACTATAGAAACGCAGTTTGGGGTTTAGAAAGAGCAAATGAACTTGTTCCAAATTATAAAGATTCTGTAAGTTTGATTTTAAAATATAAAGATAAAATTTATGTAAAATACAATATTTTTGGGTGCAGCAATAGCTGGGTTGAAAAATATCTAGATAAAAAATTGGAAAATGTCATTGGTAAGAAAACTTCTTTAAGTTCTGCTGAAGTTCAAATAAATTGCAGAGTTAATGATAACTATAATATTTCTACATTTCCTAGCAATATTGAAAATCTGAGAGAAATAAGGGAAATTGTAAATAATGCTGGTGAAAAGGTTACAAAAGAGTTTATATTTCAAAAAATTAAAAGTTTAGCAATCGAAAAAATAAGTTTTAACTATGAAATAGAAGTATCAGGCCTTGTAAAACAAAGATATTCAAATAATCTTTCAGAAAAGAATGAGGTGCATTCACTCCAATATACAGGAGATATTCCAAAAGAATACAAAGATAAGGATAAAATAGAAAAACCTTTAGGTGAAACCAAAATGAGAAATAAAATTTTGGAGAAATCTAATTTAGAAAAAGAATTAAATCAAATAATTGATGCGATAAATAGGTTATAGTTATGAAAAATAAAATATCTTAATTGAAAGGATCTGTTCTTATGAAAAAAATATTTTTAATTTTATTGCTGTTATTTACCATTGTGTCATGTGAATTAAAAAAGGCACAAGAAGCGTATGATAATAAGGAGTATATAAGAAGTATATATCTTACTTTGAGTTATTTTGAGAAACATCCAAACAAAGTTGAAAAAATTAAACCAGATATTAAAAATGAAATTATGGAAAAATTTTCTAATATTGTAAATTATTATAAAACTGAAGCTGGAAGTAGTAATTTAAACAAAAGACAAGATGGTTATGAAGGGCTTTATAAAATTTATGCACTATTCGATGTTTACTCTCAATCTTCAAATTTTACTGATTTTTTATCAAAATATGATGGTGATGAGCTTTTAAGTGAAATTTATAAAATTATAGATGAACGTATAAAAACAGGAGAATTGGAAAGTAAATATTCTAGAGATATTATTTCAATACTTGATGAATATTACAGAAATATGATTGGTTACACTAAAGAATTAAGTGAAATTAAAAAAATAGATGAAAATAAAATTTTAAAATATGAATCAATATCAAGAAAAATATCCCAAGCTGAAGCTGATAAACTTATGGAATATGCTAGTATAAAAGAAAAAGCTGAAGAATATCGTGAGGCACAAAAATTAAACGAAGCAGCACAAAAAGTTTATGGAGAATATCAAAAAAATTATAAGAATGTATATACAAAAATTAGAGAATTAAAAGGAAAAGCTGATTATCAAGAAGCAGATAAATTTTATCAAAATGCTATACAAACTTCTGGTGCTACAAGTAAACATGGATACAGAGAATCAATAGAAAAATTAAAAAAAGCACAAAAAATCATTCCTAATTTTAAAGATTCAAAAGAAAAAATTGCAGAGTATTCTAAAAAAGCCTATGTAAAATATAACATTTCTGGTTGTGATAATAGCCATGTCCGTTCATATATAAATGGTCATCTATCTAAAGTTGGAGTTTATACAAAATATTCAAGTGAGGCTGAAGTTCAAATAAACTGTAAAGTAACAGACAATTATCAAGTTTCTACGTATCCTAGCCAAATAAAAAATTTATCTCAAATAAAAGATGTTAAAAATAGTGATGGACAAATGGTAAAAAAAGAATTTATATTTCAGGAAAGTAAAACTAAATCAGTTGAAAAATTAGATTTTAGTTATGAAATAGAACTTTCTGGATATGTGAAAAAAAAATATTCAGGAAATGCGTATAAACAACATGAAATAAACTCGTTACAGTATTTAGGAAATGTGCCGTCTGAATATTCTGGTAAAGATAAAATTGAAAAACTTTGGGGAGAAAGTGAAATGAGAAGAAAAGTTTATGATAGTGCATCTTTTTTTAAAGATCTTGAAGATATAGTTAAGGAGTTAGAAAAATTATGATTATTTATCTAGTCAATAAATCAAAAAAAATTTTATTAATTATCTTATTTTTAATTTTATCAATTATCACAAAATCAGAAAAATTATCTAATATTTCTAGTATTTCAAAATTGAAAAATTTTAAAAAATTACAAAGTATAGAAAGTGAAAAAATATTGGATTTTGATACACAAATTAGTATAAATGATAATCTGGTTTATGAAAAAAACAGTAATAAATTATTTACTGGAATTGCAGTTCAAAAAATTAAAGATGATATTAGAAGTATAAATTTTTATGAAAATGGGAAATTAAATTATTATTATAAATATTTTTTAGATGGAAATATTGAAGAATTAAAAGAGTTTGATACAAGGAAAAATCAAGTGATTATTGAAAAATATGATAAGAATAAAAAAATTATTTTTCAAAAAATTTATGAAAATGGATTTCTTATATTGGAAAATCATTATATGGATGGAAAATTGACAGTAGAATACAAAGCAGATAGCAAAGAAAATGGAGAATTTATTTATTATAATGGTAAAAGAAAGATTTCGGAAATGGAAATTATACAAGTAAATCAAAACGGTCAAATTTTTCAAATTCCACAAATTATAAAAACTTTTGGAAAAAATGGGAAACTTGAGCGGGAATATCACTTTAAAAATGGAACTATAAAAGGAGAAAAACAAAAAGTATATTATCCAAACGGAAATTTGCGATATGTCGGTATTGCCAAAAATGATGATATAGTTGATTTGCGAATTAAGGAAATGTATGAAGAATATGATAAATATGGAAATAAAGTTAAAAGTTGCAGTGAAGTTGCAAATGAATTTTGGGAATGTGAATATTACAATAAAAATGGAAAATTAAAAAACAGGACAAAAGGTGAAGGGGATTATTTTGAAACAATGTCTACTTCAAAATATACCTATGATAATAAACCTGGAATAGAATTTTTAAAATCTATTGGGAAAGGAATAGGAAATATATTTTTGATGATTATAGATGGTATTCTTGGAACAGATATATATCGAAGTTTGAATTAAAAATAACATATCTAAGTGAACTGCTCCCGCTTCTAAAAGTGGGAATTTCTTAGAAATTATCTGCTTTTGTTAGCTTTTCCTAATTCTAGCCTCATCTTTCTAACTTCTCTTGTATTCAATACTGCGTTACAATCTCTATTAATCTTAATTCTATAATACTCACATAAATCACAGCATTATATTTCTTCAGATAATTTTTTTGTCGTAATATTATTATATAATCTATGTAAAAAATAAAAAATTGGGTGTGTAAAAATTTCTACACACCTCTTTTACTATTTTTGAAACATTTTTAATTTATAAATACCTAAATTATTACATCATTCCTGGCATTCCCATTCCACCTGGCATTCCACCAGCTGGAGCTTCTTCCTTTTCATTTCCAACTGCAACTTCAGTTGTCAATAATACTGATGATACTGATATTGCATTTTGGATTGCAGAACGTGTCACTTTGGCAGGATCAATGATTCCAGCTTTTACCATATCCACGTATTCTTCTTTTGCCGCATCAAATCCTATCCCATTTTCAGAATTTCTTACTTTTTCAATTACAACACCTGCGTCAATTCCAGCATTGATTACAATTTGTCTAAGTGGTGCAGATAGTGCTTTTTTCACAATTTCCACTCCAAGCCCTTCTTCACCAGACAATTTAAAGTCTTCAATGTCTTTTACAATTTGAATTAAAATTGTTCCACCACCTGGCACAATTCCTTCTTCCACTGCGGCTTTTGTTGCATTTAAGGCATCTTCAATTCTCAATTTTCTTTCTTTCATTTCAGTTTCAGTCGCAGCCCCAACTTTTATTACAGCTACTCCGCCAGATAATTTTGCAAGTCTTTCTTGCAATTTTTCCTTATCATAGTCAGAAGTTGTTTCAGCAATCGCATTTTTAATTTGTCCAACTCTTGCTTGAATTTCTTCTTTTGCTCCCAATCCATCTACAATAACTGTATTATCTTTAGTAATTCTAACCTTTTTAGCTTGTCCTAATAAATTGATATCTGTATTTTCGAGTTTTATTCCCTTTTCTTCAGAAATAACTTCTCCACCTGTCAAAATTGCAATATCCTGCAACATAGCCTTTCTTCTGTCTCCAAATGCAGGAGCTTTTACAGCGGCTACATTTAATGTCCCACGAAGTTTGTTTACAACAAGAGTTGCAAGTGCTTCACCTTCTACATCTTCTGCAATTATTAGCATCGGTCTTCCAGTTTCAACTGTCTTTTCTAAAACTGGCAACAGTTCTTTCATATTTGAAATTTTTTTGTCTGTAATCAAGATAAATGGATTGTCCATTTCCACAACCATTCTTTCAGAATCTGAAACCATATAAGGTGATAAATATCCATTGTCAAACTGCATTCCTTCCACAACTTCCAAAGTCGTATCCAAAGAACGTGCTTCCTCAACGGTAATAACTCCAGATTCCCCAACTTTTTCCATTGCTTGTGCAATTAATTGCCCAATTTCCACATCTCCTGCCGAAATTGCTCCAACTTGTGCGATTTCTTCATTTGATTCCACTTTTTTAGCCCTTTTTGTAAGCTCTTCAATCACTTTTTTAGATGCAGCTTCCATTCCACGTCTTATAAATACGGGATTTGCTCCAGAAGCTACCATTTTTAGCCCTTCCTTAATTAACGCCTGAGCCAGCACAGTTGCAGTAGTTGTCCCATCTCCTGCCACATCATTTGACTTTGTAGCCACTTCCTTTACAATTTGTGCTCCAAGATTTTCAATTGGATCTTTAAGTTCAATTTCTTTTGCAATTGTAACACCGTCATTTGTAATCATTGGCGCTCCAAAGCCTCTGTCTAGCACTACGTTTCTACCTTTTGGTCCAAGTGTGATTTTTACGGCATCAGCCAATGTGTCTACTCCCACTTCAAGCGATTTTCTTGCATCTTCATTAAATTTTATTATTTTTCCCATTTTAATTTTCTCCTTCTAAATTTTGTAAATTTTTTATTGCGAAATTTTTTAGATTGGTCAAATTTATTATTCAACATCAAATCTGTCCAGCAATATAAATTTTTTTATTTCACAAGAGGTCAAGATACCTTGCTTTTTTATTAAATTTTAGAAATATATAATTTTCAAGCAAGTCTATTTATTATTGAACAATTGCTAAAACATTATCTTTTTCTAGAATTAAGTAACTTTCTTCTCCATCCTTAATTTCTGTTCCAGAATATTTTTCAAAAATCACTTTATTCCCAACTTTAATATCCTCAACTTTTGCCCCAATTGCTAAAACTTCTCCAATTATCGGTTTTTCCTTAGAAGCCGTTCCTGGCAATACAATTCCACTTTTTGTAACTTCTTCTTGTTCAGTTTGTTTTATTAAAACTCTTTCTCCTAATGGTTTAATTATCATTTTGTCCTCCTAAAGTTATTTATTTTCATCTTTTTATTTTTTACAAATGAAAATTTCTAAATTTTTATTTTAAATTTTTTTAGCACTCTATAACTTCAAGTGCTAACAATATAATAATACATTTTTGAAAATTTTGCAAGTCTTTTTTTAAAATTTTTTACTTTTATTTTGTATTTTATAATAAAATATTTTTGGAATTAATACTATATGCTATTTAAATAGGGGATTTATCATAAACTTTTTTGACATTTTTTGTTAAATATAATTTTTATTTAAAAAAAATTTAGTATAAATTAATAAAAATTAAGTAAAATAGGGATTTAGAAGGATATTTATAATTTCTGAATTTAATAAAAAATTTTAATAATATACACAAGAAATTCTCTTGTTACTTTATATGAAAAATAATTTTTAAAAATAAGTACAAAACTGTAAAAATGTGGTATAATAATATATACAAAAAATTTTTTAAAATAATAAGTATAAATTAAAATATAAAAGTAAAGGAAGGTAAAATAAAAAATAATGCAAAAATTTGAAGATTTTGGATTAAGTACAGAGATGCTTAATGCTTTGAGTAAAAAAGGATTTGAGGAGCCAAGTGAAATACAAAAACTGGTAATTCCTGAATTACTAAAGGAAAGAACACATTTAATAGGACAGGCACAAACAGGAACAGGAAAAACAGCCGCATTTGGTATTCCAATTTTGGAAACAATTGAAGCAGATAAAACAGTTAGAGCTTTAATTTTAACACCAACAAGAGAACTTGCCAATCAAGTTGCTGATGAAATTTATTCGTTGAAGGGGGAAAAGAATTTAAAGGTTCTTGCAGTTTATGGTGGAGCTTCTATTGAAAATCAAATTAAGAAATTAAAGTCAGGAGTTGACATTGTTGTTGGAACGCCTGGACGTGTTATGGATTTGATGAGGAAAAAAATCCTAAAAGTTGATCAATTAGACTATTTTGTACTGGATGAAGCTGATGAAATGCTTAATATGGGATTTTTAGAAGATATTGAAGCAATTTTGGAAAAAACTAACGATGAGAAAAAAATGCTATTCTTTTCAGCCACAATTCCTAAAGCAATTATGGCTATCGCTAAAAAATTTATGCCAGAGCATAAATTATTAAAAGTTGAAAAAAAAGAACTTACAACTAATTTGACTGAGCAAATTTATTATGAAGTTAAGCAAGAAGATAAGTTTGAAGCATTATGCAGAGTTTTAGATTATGAACAAGATTTTTACGGAATCGTTTTCTGTCGTACAAAATCAGAAGTTGACGATGTTACAAATAAGTTAAAAGCTAGAAACTACGATGCTGAATGTATTCACGGAGATATTACTCAAGTTCTTAGACAAAAAGCTCTTGATCTATTCAAGAAAAAGATATTAACAATATTAGTTGCGACAGACGTTGCTGCACGTGGAATTGATGTAAGCAACCTGACACACGTTATAAACTATTCTATTCCGCAAGAAGCTGAATCTTACGTTCACAGAATCGGAAGAACAGGACGTGCTGGGCAAAAAGGTATAGCAATAACTTTTGTAACACCAAGAGAAGCAAGTAAACTTGCCCAAATTAAACGTATTACAAAAACAGACATCAAAAGAGAACATATTCCAAACGTAGAGGAAATTTTAGAAGCTAAAAAAGAGGCACTGCTTGCTTACGTAGATGAAATCATAATGGAAAATGATTTTGATACATATTTAGAACTTGCCCAAAGACTTATGGATGGAAGAGATGCTAAACAAGTCCTGGCTTCTGTATTAAGACATGTTTATGAAGATGAGTTCTTGCCTGAAAACTATAATGAAATAACAGATGTAAGAGTTAAAATTGATGATAAGACAAGATTATTTATCGCTCTTGGAAGTAAAGATGGCTACAATGTCGGAAGATTACTCGATTTGTTAAATAAAAAAGCAAAAACTCCAGGAAGAAAAGTAAAAGATGTAAAAATTATGGACAAATATTCTTTTATAACAGTACCATTACAAGAAGCACAATTCATAATGCGAGCCTTAAATTCTAAAAAAGATGCAAAACCGCTTGTTGAAGAAGCTACTGGAAGCAGAAACGGTGGTGGCGAAAAATCTGGCAAAAAGTCAGATAGAAGAAGAGATAGAAAAGGAAGAAAAAAATCTTCAGAAAAAAGATCTAGCAAAAAATCAGATAAATCTTCTAAAAATAAAAAAGATAAAAAAACAAGAAAAGTAAAAAAGTAATTTTTAACTAAATTCCATAAAAAAACTCAGAAGATAAATTTATTTTCCGAGTTTTTTATTTTATAATATTTAAATCTTTTTACCAACATGAATTATACTTAAAAAATAGAGATTTAATAATAAAAGATTTTAATTTTTCGCTAAAAAAGTTCATTATTTACTACAATAATATGAATTTCATAAATCTAAAAAAATCACTAATTTCCATTATTAGGATTACTCCTGTATTCTTTCAGTAGTTCATCATTCTCCATAATAAATGGCTTAGCCACAGGCTGTCCCCATGCAGTGTCATATTTATTCATCAAATAATCATTAAGTTCTGTTCGGTTATTAAACTTCAAAACCTGATAAGGTTGCTGAAATGCCAGCTTTTCAATAAACAATAATTTTCCATCTTTTTCAGGAACTAAAATCCCAACATGTCCTATAAACAGGATATTTTCTTCAGGATCATCATTAAAATGGAAAAATACAGAAATCATTGATATTTTACTATTTTTGTCAAACCGAATTCCTCGCTCTTTCCAAGCATTTTTCACATTTTCAGCATGAACTCTCACATCTTTAGTCATCTTTGTCGGAATTTCTGAAAATAGATTAATAAACTTATTTTCTTCATTTTGTGAAAATAGCTTAAATGGCATATTTTTCAAGGATTCCATATCCATAAAAAGCATTTCTCCAGCTTTTACAACTGGCTTTTCTATTTTTATATAATCTTTCATCAATGTAAATGCTGTTATGCGACAGTTAAATCCAGGAAAATTTTTATTTTTCTTGTCCCAAATTTTCTGTATTTCTACTTCATCATAAATTGGATTTATATTTTTAGAATTAACAAATCCTGATTTTATCAATCCTTTATTTTCAGTCATTCCATTATAATAATTTACACTTTTGAAAAAAAGATTTATATTATTAGAATCAATTCCTGCATTTTCCAAAGATTCCTTAACCTCATTTTGAATAATTTTATCCGCTATATTTGAATAATTTATGTTTTTTAAATATTCTTTTTCCGTTTTTGAATTTTTTATATTTTCAATAGTATTTCGTTTTTTTATATTATTCTTTTCAATGCTATTTTCATTGGAACAGCCTAATATAAATATAACTGCTGCTAAAATCAATAATATTTTTTTATTTTTCATTTAATTACCATCCTGATAAACATTTTTTACTTTACAATTTAATATCTACAATTATGATTTATTATTTACGTTAAAACTTTTACTATTATTCGTAAAATAATTTTTTTTGTTTTGTGAAACTGAGATTTTCAAATCTTCCATATTATTTTGAGCTGCTTCCTTGTTGGAATCATTATCTTCAGTCAATTCCAAATACAAATATTTACCATCTTTTGCTTCTACGTTTTCATCATCTATTTTGTCACTTGCATATATTTTAGAAATTTCTCTATTTACTTTTGTTTCAGTTGTATTAACTATTGGTTCGTCATTTTTATCTTCTGTATTTTTTTTAGAAATATTTTTTTGAGTAACTGTAACTGTATTTTTCGATAATTTTCCATTTTTTATGGACTTATCAAATTCAATAACTACAGCTTTCACTTTTTTCCCAGAACCTTTTTTTTCAGTTATTGTCGTTACATTTTTTACATTATTTACATTCAAATTTCCCTTATCTGCAATTTTTATATCAATATGATTATCTTTGCTTTCTGTCAGTATCACAAGCCCAACTAGCATAATCAAAGCTCCAAGTATCACATTTCCTAAACTTTTCATTTTCATAATATTTCCTCCTCTTCTTAAAATATTTTATATTTAACTAATTTATCAATTTATTTCTTATTATACATTACATTTTTGTCAAAATTTTGTTTTTTTTCCTAAAAAAATCTTTTAATTTCCCAGCATTTTACAGAGAATCAAAAATTTTATTATAAAATAAAAGGAACTATCTTAAACCAGTTAAAATAAATTCCTTTTATCATCAGTTATTAAGACTTTGTACTTTAAACTATGACCAATAAATTTATTGTAAATAAAACAATTTTATAAATCACAAGCTATTGAACAAATCTATTTTATTTTTTTTGAAACTCATCGACTTTTTTCTTAAGGCTGTCCAATAATTTATTTCCTTCTTGAACTGCCTGCTGTCCCAATTCACTATTTTTAACATCATTTATGCTCTTTTCAATACCTTTTAATGCATCAAGCATTTTTTCCACATCAATTTGTTTTGAAGAATACAATTCTTTACCCTTTTGAAGTAATTTTGGACATTGTTTGTCAAATGCTGCGTCTCCAGTTGGATTACATTTCGTATTTTTAAATAAGTCACTAGATTTTTTTACATTTTCCAAAGCCTTTTCGCCATTTTTAATACCTTCACCCGTATCCTTTTTCTCAAAACTTCTTTTTAACATATCCATCAAATTTGATGTATTTCTTTCACTATCTGCAAACATCTTATCAATTCTAGCTTGCTCTCTTTTCACATTTTCCTGAATTTTTGCATCATTTGGGTTTGAAATTATGTTATTTTGAATAACTGGTGTTCCTTGATTTTGTCGATTTTGATCTTGCTGATCTTTATTTTGAATTTGATTTTGGTTTTGATCAGTTGTTATACTTGCCATTGTCCTTTCAGATTGTTGCTGAACGCTCATATTATCTGAATTTTCATTGTTAAACAAATAAATATTATAAAAACCTCCTCCTAGAAGAGCTATAAGTGATAAGTAAAACAATCCTTCAATAACTTTATCATTAGTTGTTTTAGTATCTTTTACTTTTCCAATCGCCTCATTTTTTCCAAGTCCTTGTTCTTCCATGTATTCTTTTATTAATTTCCTATTTTCAATTCCCTTTTTTACATAAGGAATTCCTGTCGCAATAACGACAACTAATGCAAATATTACAAATAACATCATAATTGCTCCTTCTTTTTATTTTTTCTTAAACTTTTAAAGTTAAAATTTTTTAATCAAAAAAGATACAAATCCATACACAGCAAGGATTTTTGCTTGTATAGCTAACTCTATGCCTCTCTCCCTTTTTTATCAATATAATATCTCCTTTTCCTAATTGTAGTTTCATATCATTAGTATTTTTTAGGTTTTTCATTATATTTTCGTTTGTTTTAAAATTTTTATTTTCACATATTCTATTATCATAATACTCAATTTCAGCATTCCCTTGAACCAAAATTACAAATTCATTTTTATTAGATTCCTGCCAATCTGTTGTTTGCCCAGTTGAAATAATTTTCTCGATTTTCACATTTTCATTTTTAAACAAAATTTTTATAATTTCTTCGTTCACAGATAAATCTTTTAAATCAAAAATATTTATTTTTTTCTTTTTATTTCTATTTTCAATTTTGTTTACTCCCATTTATTCTCCCTTTTTGTATAAAAATTTATTTTAAAAATTTACGATAAGAAATCTGAATAATTTTAAATAAATCTAAGTTATTTATTTTTCTTCTCCCCTTCTGAAATATCAATAAATTTATATTCCTTAGTCCCCTTTGCAGTCATTGATTTTTTCTTCTTTTCCAGTTCCAAAACCCGTTTTGCTATCTTATCTTGTTTTTCAATTAAATCATCTAATTTGTAATGTAAATCTTCAATTATAATTTCATTTTTTAAATTAACCTTATAATCATTTTCAGATTTTCTTCTATCCATTTTCTTTTTTTTATTTTGATTAAAAACAATAAGCGAACAAAAGATCAATACTACAAACGATAAAATCACATTCATTATAACAAACGAATATGGGTTAAATTTATCTGCCAAAAGAAAAATAACATCTATTAAAGTCCAAGCTAATAGAAATATTGCCATAAAACCGATAAATTTTCCACTTCCTACTAAATTTAAAACTTTATATGAAAACTGTTCCTTTTCGCTTTCTTCTTCCTTTATAACTTTTGAAACTTTTTGTTCCAGCAGCATGTGTATAATTTCCTCCCTTTTCATCTCATCATCCACATTTTTTAACATATTTTTTAATACATCTTCTTTTTTAACTTTTGATTCATTTTCCACATTGTTTTTATTTAATTCAACATTTTTTTTAACCTTATTAGAAGTTATATTTCTATTTATCGTTTTTCTATTTTGTTCTTCAATCCTGCTTTTCAATTTTGACTTCCCTCCTTATGAATTTTAAATCAGCCAATAAATTAAATGATAATAATATTTAAATACTTTCTTTCATTCAAACTCAATCTTAACTTAGTTTTACTATTATGATACCATTTTCAAGAAAAAAATACAAGTGTAAAATAATTAGCAGTATCTTTTACAACTAGATAAAATAGTAAAAATTAATATTATGATGACATCATTTAGTTTGTATATTTTATTTTTCTTTATTATATCGTATTTAGACAATATTATTTATCAAAAAAATACAATTACTTTATTTATTTCTTCCCAAAACTTTTCTTATCATAAAAAAAATGATATAATTTACTAAATAATTTTAAACAAAAGGAGATACCGTGAATTTATTTAATCAAGGAGAAAACAATAAAAATCAAAACATAGATAATGTAAAAAATAATAATTTTTCTGAAATTAAAGAAAAATATAAAAAGTTAAGAAGCGAAATTGAATATCACAATAATCTTTATTACAATGAAGATAATCCTGTTATTTCCGATATGGAATATGATTTTTTAATACGTGAATTAAAAGAACTTGAAAAAAACTATCCAGAATTTCTAGGAAATGAGGAAGATGGGGAAAGTTCGCCTACTGAAAAGATTGGAGGAATTGCGAGCGAAAAATTTTCAAAGGTGCAACATCGAGTTCCTATGCTTAGTTTGTCAAATACCTATAATATTTCTGAAATTGAGGATTTTGATAAAAGGATAAAAAAAATTATTTGGACTGAAAATGTTGAGAATAATTCAAAGGAATTGGAATATATTTTGGAGTTGAAACTGGATGGACTCAGTATAAGCTTGATTTATGAAAATGGTGAACTTGTTCAGGCTGTGACTCGTGGAGATGGGCAGGTTGGGGAAGATGTTACTGAGAATATCAAGGAAATTTCGACTGTTCCTAAAAAGTTGAAAGAAAATGTCTCGCTTGAAGTACGTGGAGAAATTATTTTGCCAATTTCCAGTTTTAATCGAATAAATCAAGAACGTCAAGATGAAGGGGAAGATGTTTTTGCAAATCCAAGAAATGCTGCTTCAGGAACGATAAGACAGCTTGACAAGACTATAGTTGCAGAACGTGGGCTTGATTGCTACCTTTATTATCTGGTAAATGCTGAAAATTATGGGATTAAGACACATCTCGAAAGTATTGAATATATTGAAAAACTTGGATTTAAGACAACAAAAATATTTGAAAAATATACTGATTTTAAAAAATTGGAAAAGGCTATTGATAAGTGGCACGATAATCGGAAAAAACTTGATTATGAAACAGATGGACTTGTTATAAAAGTAAATAATTTTTCATTATATGAAATACTTGGCTATACAACTAAAAGCCCACGATGGGCAATTGCCTACAAATTTCCTGCTGAACAAGTAAAAACAAAATTAATGGATGTAACTTTTCAAGTTGGGCGGACAGGTGTAATTACCCCTGTTGCTGAACTGGAGGCTGTGAATTTGTCAGGTTCTGTTGTAAAAAGGGCGAGTTTGCATAATTTTGATGAAATTCGTAGAAAAGATATAAAAATTGGCGATAATGTTATTGTAGAAAAAGCGGCTGAAATTATTCCGCAAGTGGTAAATGTTGTATTTGATGACAGAACTGGAGAGGAAATTAAAATTCAGGAACCAGCAAACTGTCCTGTCTGTAACAGCGAACTTGCACATGAAGAGGGACTTGTCGCCCTAAAATGTCACAATCCACTTTGCCCAGAAAAAGTCAAACGCCAAATTGCCTACTTTGTTTCTCGTGATGCAATGAACATTTCTGGACTTGGCGATAAAATTGTTGAGAAATTTATTGAATTAGGAAAAATAAAAACAATAGTTGATATCTATTCGCTGAAGGAATACCGTGAAGAATTGGAAAACCTTGAAAAAATGGGTCAAAAAAGTGTAGATAACTTAATAAATAATATTGAAGCCAGTAAAAATCGTGATTTTTCAAAAGTCCTTTATGCACTTGGAATTCCTTTTGTTGGAAAATTCAACGCAAACCTTTTGACAAAAAATTTCAAAAATATTGAAAATCTAAAAAATCAGTCAATTGAAAATTTACTGGCTGTAAAAGGAATCGGTGATAAAGTAGCAATCGCTGTAAATACCTTTTTAAACAATGAAAACAACTGGAAAATCATCATAGATTTACAAAACATCGGATTACAATTTGCCATTAATGAATCCGATTTAAAAGAAATAGCAGATAATCCAATAAAAGGAAAAAATTTCCTTGCAACTGGAAAACTCCAAAAATACAAACGAAACGACATAAAAGACATTATTCTGTCCAAAGGAGGAAATTATTTGTCAGCAGTCTCAAAAAATCTAGATTTTCTAATTGCTGGAGAAAAAGCTGGAAGTAAGCTGGAAAAGGCTGAAAAATTGGGAGTTCGGGTGCTTACGGAGGAGGAGTTTGAGAAGGAATTTCTAGGAATCTAGTTTTTATACTGTTTTTCATTAGAGAAATAAATTTATTATAAATTCTGTTTAGCAAGGGGTTATCCCCTTTTTTTAATTATTCATAAATTGACGGAGTTTTTTATTTATTTAACTGCAACTGTCTAACAACTGGAAAGAGAAGTCTAGGAGCTGGACAAATAACAGTCATAATCTAGCCATAGTGTATTGTTCAGTAATCTGCCACAATTTTAATTATCAGGATAAACTTTTACTGCAGGATGAGGATTTGCAGCAAGGAGCAATTCTACGAAAAATAAAGAAAAAACATAAGAAAAATAGTAAAAAGTATTATTAAAAAAATAATCTAAATACTAAATCCCAATAGAAAATAGAAACTATATTAAGAACGAGAAATTTAAATATTCGTTATTTAAATGTGGTTTAGTATGAAATAAACAAAAAAAGACGGATAAAACTAGTTATAATATATAACAAACTCTTGAAAATTTAAATAAGAAAAAATATAGTATTTTATATATTGTGTGTATATTGTAGGCATACATTTCTATACTTTTCCATACTTTTTCCAAAATAAAAACCCCTGAAAACCAGTGTTTCCAAGGGTATATAAAATAATAAAATTATCTTTTTGAGAATTGTGGGCTTCTTCTTGCTTTCTTTTTCCCGTATTTTTTTCTTTCAACCATTCTTGAATCTCTTGTTAAGAATCCAGCTTCTTTTAAAGCTCCTCTTAATTCAGCATCAGCTACTAACAAAGCTCTTGAAACACCATGTCTGATTGCTCCAGCTTGTCCTGTGTTTCCTCCACCGTTTACATTAACTTTTACTCCGTATTTATTTAAAGTTTCTGTTAATTCTAATGGTTGTTCTACTATTTTAGCCAAGATTTCTCTTCCACCAAAATATTCTCTCATATCTTTTCCATTTATTGTTACTCCAGTTTCACCTGGTACTAATCTTACTCTTGCTACTGAAGTTTTTCTTCTTCCAGTTCCTAAATATTGAATTTTTTCTGCCACGAAAATTTACCTCCTATAACTCTATTCTTTCTGGTTTTTGTGCTGTATGTGTATGTTCTGTTCCTGTGAATAATCTCAATCTGTTAATCATTTGGCTTCCTAATTTGTTTTTAGGTAACATTCTTTCTACAGCTTTTCTGATTACTTCAGTAGGTTGTTTTTGTAACATTTCTTCTAAACTTCTTACTTTCAATCCACCTGGATATCCACTATGTCTGTAATATTTTTTGTCTAATAATTTGTTTCCTGTTACAGCAATTTTATCAGCGTTCAATACGATAACAAAATCTCCTCCATCAACGTGTGGTGTGTAGCTTGGTTTATGTTTACCCATTAATCTTACTGCGATTTCAGTAGCTAGTTTTCCAAGCACTTTTCCTTCTGCGTCTATCTCATACCAGTTTCTTACAACTTCTTCTTTTTTTTGCATTACAGTGTATTTACTCACTTTGTTTCCTCCTGTTTTTATTCTCTATTTTATAGAATAACGGTCCTTTGTGGGAAAGGCTCATATTAGTTAATTATATATTATTTCCTTCCGCTTGTCAAGTGAATTTCCTTGATATTTTCATTACTTTGATAATTTTTTCTATTTTTAATAATAGATATGTTTGGTAACCTGAGTTTTTTATCTGTAACAAGGAGTCAAGAACTCTTGCTTCAAAATATTTATTTTATTAAATTCTGAGTTTATATAGTTATCGAACACGTCTAGTATTCACACTAACAATTTTAACTTTTTTCCATAAAAAATAATTTGAATTTTTTATATAATTCTGAAATCTTTTTTTCTGCAGTAAGGTAATTTATACTATTTTTTGTTTATAGTAAAACTGCCTTAAAACAAAACTTAAAGACTATGACTAGTTTACTAAAATCCTAAATCTATATAAGTTTTAATAGTCCTATTTTAAATAGCTTCGAGTATAAATAATAAATTTATCACAATAGTTATAACTAAAACACATAGTGAGATATAAGAAAAAAGTATTTGAAATTATAAAAAAGATTTGCTAAAATTCAATCAGAAAATTTTTGAAAAAAATTCATGAATAAATACTAGGAGGGAAGAATGGCCTTAGAAAAAGTTAATTCGCCGAAAGATTTAAAAAATTTGAAAAGAGAAGAATTAGTTGAATTAGCGGCTGACATAAGAGAAGCTTTATTAAATAGAGTGACAAATTATCCCAAAGGAGGGCATGTAGGACCTAATTTTGGTATGGTTGAAATGACAATTGCTTTGCATTACGTGTTTAATTCACCGATTGATAAAATTGTGTTTGATGTGTCGCATCAGGCTTATTCACATAAAATTTTGACTGGGAGAAAAGACGGATTTCTTTATGAAGATAAATTTAAAATTGTTAACGGATATACTGATCAAGATGAGAGCGAGCATGACTTCTTTAAAGTTGGACATACTTCGACATCAGTGAGCTTGGCGACAGGACTTGCAAAGGCTAGAGATTTGAGAGGTGCTAAAGAAAATATAATTGCTTTAATTGGAGACGGTTCGTTAAGTGGAGGGCTTGCTTATGAAGGATTGAGCAATGTGGCTGAACAAGGTGGAAACTTAATAATTGTTGTAAATGATAATGATCAATCAATTGCAGAAAATCACGGTGGATTGTATAAAAATTTAAGAGAATTAAGAGAAAGTAATGGTGAGGCACCAAATAATTTCTTTAAATCGCTTGGATTAGATTATAGATATCTAGCTGATGGACATGATATTAATAAATTGATTGAAGTGTTTGAAGAAGTGAAAGACATTGATCATCCAATAGTTTTACATATTTATACAATAAAAGGGAAAGGGTTGCCGTATGCTGAAAAAGATAGAGAACCTTGGCATTATAGTGCAAACTTTGATCCAATAACAGGAGAACCAAAAACTAAGCCTGAACCGAAAGAGGAATTTGGAACAATAACATTTGATTTCTTGACAGATAAAATGGAAAAAGATCCGACAGTTACATTTATTAATGCTGGTGTTCCTATGGGATTTGGATTTACAAAAGACAGAAGAGAAAAATTGGATAAATTGAGAAAACAATATGTTGATGTTGGAATTGCCGAAGAACATGCGACTACTTTTGCATCAGGAATGGCAACAAATGGTGCAAAACCAGTATTTGGCGTAATTAGTACTTTTGTTCAAAGAACTTACGACCAAATATCTCATGACATTGCAATAAATAAAGCACCGACAGCTACCTTAGTATTTGGTGGAACATTAAAAGGTATGAATGATGTAACACATTTGGGATACTTTGACATACCGATGATTTCAAATATACCGAATATCGTGTATTTGGCACCAACTACAAAAGAAGAATACTTAGCAATGCTTGACTGGGCGATTGATCAAAATGAAAATCCAGTATTTATAAAAGTACCTGGTGGAGCAGTTCAACACTCTGAAACTGATGTGGATAAAGATTATTCTAACTTGAATAACTACAAAGTTGTGGAAAGAGGAACTGATATGGCTATTATTGGATTGGGAGAATTTTTTGCATTAGGTAAAGAAGTGAAGGAATTGTTAAAAGAAAAAGCTGGAATTGATGCAACATTAATAAATCCTAGATTTATAAGTGGTCTTGATGAAAATTTGCTGAATGAGTTAAAATGGAATCATAAATTAGTGGTTACATTGGAAAGTGGGCAAAAAGAAGGTGGTTTCGGAACGAAAATTTCCAGTTTCTACGGTACTTCCGATATGAAAGTGCTTAATGTAGGTGCTAAAAAAGAATTTACTGACGAAGTTCCTTATGATGTGTTTTTTGAAGAAAATAGACTTACAAAAGAACAGATTGTTGAGGATATTTTGAAAATTTTGAAATAGAAATTTATACTGAATCCCATTTGAAAAGAAGAAAACATATTTTTACTTGCAAGGGTTCTAGATTCTGTAAATCCATTATTTTAACGAAAAATAGTATTAAATATAAAAAATAATTTTTAGAAAAATAGAAAGCAGAAATGAACTTAATATTTTAGGGAGTTTCTGTTTTTTATATTTTTTAATAAAAAAGGGACATTACGTCCCAAATTACATAAATTGTTATTTCATAATTCTTAATACAAGTTTTTCTTTAGCATTTTTCAAAATTTCGTTAATTTCATTTTTTGAAATATTATTTGCTAAAATAATGTAGTAATTTTCAATTTGATTTATTAGTTCAAATGGTGAATTTTCTATGTCAAAATCATCTGAAACTCTTACATAGTAAGAATCTTTTACTGTGTTTGAATCTACAATTTCAAATACTTTTGTAGAATTGAAGAAGTAATCTGATTCAATGTGATTTCTTGTTACAATTTTTACAATGTCAGCCACTACTGCTGAAGCAGTTGGATCCATTCCAGCACCTTTTCCGTAAAATAAAGTCTTATCTGTATAAGAACCTGTTGTTTCGATTGCATTGTAAACATCATCAACTTTTGCCAAAATTTCATTATTTGGAATTAATGTTGGTTCAACTGAAATTTGTGCTGATTTATCAGATAATAATTTTGAACTTGCGATTAATTTTATAGTTAAATTTAGTTTATTTGCAGAGAAAATATCAACTGTGCTAATATCTCTAATTCCTGATAATTGCATATCTTTAAATTTAATTGAGCCTCCATAGGCAAGTGAGGCAAGAATGTTAATTTTATGTCCTGCATCAATTCCATCTACGTCAAATGTAGGATCAGCTTCTGCATATCCTTTTTCAGAGGCAATTTTTAATGCTTCGTCAAACGACAAGTTGTCTTCTTTCATTTTTGTTAAAATATAGTTTGAAGTTCCATTCATAATTCCACGAATTTCAGTAACTGTATTTGCAACTAAACTTTCCATTAAAGGTGTAACAATAGGGATTCCTCCGCCTACAGCCGCTTCAAATAAGAATGATACACCATTTTCCTTAGCAATTTGAAATAATTCAACTCCGAATTTCGCAATTAGTGCCTTGTTTGCTGTAACGACACTTTTTTTAGCTTGAAATGCTTCAATGATTATTTTCTTTGCGATAGTTTCCCCGCCAATAAGTTCCACAACAATTTTAATTTCAGGGTCATTCAATACTTTTTTATAGTCATTTGTAAGAATAGATTTGTCAAAATCAAATGAAAATTCACGATTTATATTTAAATCACACGCATATTTTACTTCAATGTCAGCTCTTGATTTTTCAAAAATGCTTTCCTTTTCTTTTGTTAGCACTTTAAGAACTCCTTCACCAACAGTTCCCAATCCAATGATTCCTATTTTCATATTTTCTAAAGTCCTTTCTTTTATATTCTTAACTTAAATTCATAGTTTTAGATATATTCAATAATTTGTTCATTATTCATTATATTAACAAATAATTATTTGTCAAATTTTAAATTATAATTTATAATTAATCCTCATTTTCAATAAACCTTTTATGAAGTGCATTTACTGCTTTATTTACATCATCTTCATGAATAATGCAGGAAACATTAATTTCTGAACAGGAAATCATATCAATGTTTATACCATTTTCAGCAAGTGTATCAAAAATTTCAGCAGTAGTTTCGTAATGACTCTTAAGACCTATTCCAACAACAGAAACTTTTGCAATTTTTTCTTTATAAGAAACTCCTTCAGCTCCAATTCTTTCCTTAATTTGCTCTGAAATAGCCACAGCTTCCTTTAAATCATCAATTTTTACAGTAAATGAAATGTTATTTAATTCTTTGTTAATACTTGAACTTTGTAAAATTATATCAGTGCTTATTTTTTCTTTTGCAAGTCTAGAAAATACCTTTGCGGCAATCCCTGGTTTATCAGGCACTCCAAAAAGTGTGATTTTCCCTTCGTTCTTAGAAGATGTTATACCTGCAATTTTTACTTTTTCCATAGCGTCTCCTTCTGTATCAATATTTTGATTTTCTAATTTTTGAAATTCTTCATTCTTTTGAACAATTGTTCCATCAGAATCATCAAATGATGAACGTAAATGTATTTTTATACCATATTTTGCAGCAATTTCAACTGATCTTGGATGTAGAACTTTTGCTCCAGAAGCGGCTAGTTCTAGCATTTCCTGATATGAAATTGTTTTTAGTTTTCTTGCATTTTTAACGATTCTTGGATCTGCAGTATAAACTCCATCAACATCAGTATAAATTTCCACTTCATCAGCCTCAAGCGCCGCTCCTAAAGCAACAGCAGTCGTGTCAGAACCGCCACGTCCAAGCGTAGTAATTTCATTATTTTCGGTAATTCCTTGGAATCCGGCAAATACTACTACATTTCCTTCATCTAATTTTTCCTGTATGATCTGTGTGTCTATGTCGATTATCTTTGCCTTTGTATGTACAGGCGTTGTTTTAAAATTAACTTGAAATGCATTTAGCGAGACTGCCTTTTCTCCCAGTTCCTCAACTGCAATTGCGAGTGATGCGATAGAAATTTGCTCTCCAGAAGTTAAAAGCATATCAAATTCACGTTTGTTCGGTTTATCTGAAAGTTCATAAGCTCTTTTTACCAATGCATCAGTTCTTCCAGCTGGTGCAGACACAACAACAATTACATCGTGTCCAGCTTTTTTATACTTCACAACCCGTTTAGCCACTTCCTTCACGCGTTCTGCATTAGCAACAGAAGTTCCACCGTATTTTTGTATAATTAAAGCCATATTACCTCCTATTTTTTATAAAATTTAACCACTCTATTTAATATACTATTTTTCTTAATAAATTTCAAGATTTTACTAGCAAAGAATACCATATTCTAGCTAAAAAAGCAAGGTAATTTGTATATTTGGTTTAATAAAAAAATTATTCAGCTTGATTTTGAAAATTTTTTATTTTGAAAGTTTTGTTATTTTTCCTAAAATTGATAACCGTCTTTCATTAATGAATGCCTGTAATATTACATCAGTAACTTTTTTGAATATAATGTCAAAAAGAATACTAAGTAAAAATAAATTGAAAAGCTAAAGAAATTGTGATAAACTTACGTTAAATAAGATGTAACTGTTTTTTCGGCTATGTGAAAATAGTCGTTTGATATAGTTTACTTTTATTTAAAACTGAAATATTAGGAGAAAACTTATGAAAAATAAAAAAATTATTATAATAACTTCTGCTCTAGCCATAGGAATTCCGCTGTTTGCAATTAGTACACAAATGATACTGGAAAAAGCAAGAGAAGATTACTATAAAGTCCAAAAACAGCAAATTGAAGCTGAAAAGGCTAAGGAAAAAGCTGAGAGAGAACAAAGATTAGCTCAGGAAAAAGCTGAAAGGGAAAGACAAATTCAACAAGAAAAAGAAGAAAGACAAAAACGTATTACAGAAGAAAAAAATGAAAGAAAGCAAAAAATTATAGAACAAAAATTACAAAGGGAGCAAGATAAACAGGATAAAAAGGAAAAAGTTAAAATTACCAATGCAAGTCCTGTTTTCGCTCCTGAACCTGAGGTTGCAGTTAAAGAAAAACCCGAATTAACTCCAGAAGAAATAAAAAAAGCAAAGAAGGCATTAAAAGAGGCAAGAGCAAGTTATCTTAGCGGAAACAAAGCGGCAATACCATCTAAAGTTCCTAGAAATACAGATAAAATCATAATAAAATCCGACAAAAAAGGAAATGTGGAAGCAATAAGACGCTCTAAGGAAGAAAATGAAAAAGCAAAGCGAATTTTAAAAGAAATAAGAGATAGCTATTATAAAAATAATAAAAAATAAAATATCTAAGTGACTCAGAAATGAGTCATTTTTATTTTTCTAAATTTTCTTGAAAAAATAAATAAAAGCAAAAAAAATTTTATTTAAATTTCAAAAAAATAAATTAAATAAAAATATTATAAAACTATTTGACTTAATCTATTTTTTTGCTATAATGAACATAGAAGGTAATAATAAATTTTAGGAGGAATATGAAATGAAAATTGTAGTTTTTGATGCGAAACCTTATGATATCGAATTTTTTGACAAATGGAATGAAACTTTTGGAGCTGATATTACTTATTTTGAGGAAAAATTAAGTTTAAAAAATGTAATGCTTACAAAATATCAAGATGTTGTATGTACATTTGTAAATGATGACTTAAATGCAAAAGTATTGAATATACTTTCAAAAAATGGAGTTAGAGTAATTGCGGCAAGATGTGCTGGTTACAATAACATTGACTTGAAAGCTGCCCGTGAAAACAGAATTACCGTTTTAAGAGTTCCCGCATACTCTCCGTATGCCGTTGCTGAACATGCATTGGCATTACTTATGTCAGTAAATAGAAAAACTCACAAGGCTTATAACAGAACAAGAGAAGGAAATTTCAGCCTAGCAGGGTTAACTGGAATGGACTTAAATGGTAAGACAGCTGGAATTATAGGAACTGGTAGAATAGCAAGAATTTTCATAAGAATTTTAAATGGATTAGGAATGAAAGTTATTGGTTACGATAAATTCCCTAACGAACAAGCTGCAAAAGAAGAAAATTTCACTTATGTAACACAAGATGAAATATTTGAAAAATCTGATGTAATTTCATTACATTGCCCATTATTCCCTGAAACAAGACACACAATTAACAAAGATACTATTGCTAAGATGAAAGACGGTGTTATTATTATTAATGCTGCCAGAGGTGGATTAATTGATACAGAAGCATTAGTTGAAGGATTAAAAGATAAAAAAATTGGTGGAGCTGGACTTGATGTTTATGAAAATGAAAGCAGCTACTTCTTTGAAGATGAATCAGCAAGTGTGCTAGAAGATGATTTATTAGCTAGATTGTTATCATTTAACAATGTTGTGCTGACTTCTCACCAAGCATTCCTGACAAAAGAAGCATTGGATAACATTGCTGAAGCAACATTTAATAACATCTTATCTTATGTTAAAGAAGAGCCATTAAAAAATGAAGTTTGGTATAATGAAGAAACTGATAAAGTTGTTGAAGGTCTAAGAAAATAATTATTATCTGAATAAAATATAAAAAAGTTTTTGTTTTCTAAAAACTTAAAGAGAGGCTGTTTTTAAAGAGCAGCTTCTTTTAATATTTATATTTTCCTAAAATTTTGAGAAAAATAAAAATTAAAAAAAAGAAAGAGGCAAAAATATGGATTTATTTGAAATAAAAAAACAAAATGAAATAAATGAAGTTGATATTGAAGAAATCAGGAGGCATCTTTGACATTGAAAATTTAAAAAATGAAATTGATAATTTGGAGAAAAAGACGTTTGAGGCAGATTTCTGGAATAGTGAAAATAGTCAGGAAATATTAAAAACTATTAGTGCAAAGAAAAAGCTGCTTGAAGAATACGAGAATTTAAACGGGCTTTTTGAAGATGTTTCTACCATCATTGAGTTTATTGAGATGGGGGACAATTCGTTTGAAAATGAGCTTGAGCAGAAGTCGCAGGATTTGAAAAATGAAATTGACAATTTTAAGACAAAATTGCTTTTGGATGAAGAATACGATATGAACAATGCTATTCTTACGATAAATTCAGGAGCTGGCGGAACGGAGGCTTGTGACTGGGCTGAAATGCTTTACAGAATGTATGACAGATGGGCAAATCGGCATAATTTCAAAGTCGAAGTGCTGGACAGTCTGGCTGGAGAAGAAGCTGGAATTAAAAGTATCACATTAAACATAAAGGGAAATTATGCTTATGGCTATTTAAAAGGGGAAAAAGGAGTTCACAGACTTGTTAGAATTTCACCATTTGATTCAAATGCCAGACGGCATACTTCGTTTGCAGCAGTAAATATTACACCTGAAATAGAAGATGATGTTGAAATAAATATTCGTCCAGAAGACTTGAAGATTGATACTTATAGAGCGAGTGGTGCTGGAGGGCAGCACGTGAATACGACAGATTCAGCTGTTAGAATTACACATATTCCTACAAATACAGTAGTTACTTGCCAAAATGAACGTTCACAGCTAAAAAATCGTGAAACTGCCATGAAAATCTTAAAGTCTAAATTATTTGAATTAGAATTGGAAAAACGGGAAAAAGAAATGGCAGAATTGAAGGGAATGGAATCTAAAATTGAATGGGGGAGCCAAATTCGTTCGTATGTCTTCCAGCCTTATAAAATGGTAAAGGATCACAGAACAAAAGCAGAAGAGGGAAATGTTGAAAAGGTTATGGATGGAGATATTGACTTGTTTATAAATGAATATTTAAAATATGCTAAATCCTAATTCGTATTTAAAATCTAAAATAATTTTACTTATATAACTAAAAAAAATTGAAAGGCTTAAAATATGAAAAACACTAGATGCCCATGGGCAAAATCTGAAAATGACATTGTCTATCATGATACTGAATGGGGAGTGCCTTCCCACGATGATAATTATCTTTTTGAAATGCTAATATTGGAGGGCTTTCAGGCAGGACTTAGCTGGAATCTTATTTTAAATAAAAGAGAAAATTTTAGAAAGGCTTTTGATAATTTTGATTATAAGAAAATTTCCAAATATGATGAAACTAAGTTGGCTGAACTGGCTGAAAATCAAGGAATTGTGAGAAATAAATTAAAAATAGCCGCTTCTGTTAAAAACGCCCTTGCATTTATGGAAGTACAAAAGGAATTTGGGTCATTTGATAAGTATATTTGGGATTTTACAGATAATAAGCAAATTATTAATAACTGGAAAGACGTATCAGAAGTGCCTGCTACTACAGAATTATCCGATAAGATTAGTAAAGATTTGAAAAAACGTGGCTTTAAATTTGTTGGATCTACAATCGTTTATTCTTTCTTACAGGCAATCGGAATAGTTGATGACCATTTAATTAGTTGTCCTTATAAAAAATTAACTAAATAATTATTTATTCAATTTTATTCATATTTGATTTTTTTATCGTAAGGGCATCTGATGCCATGCCCTTACAACCCCGATTCTCGAATTTCAATTATCAGGACAGACTATTTATTTCTTCAACAGCTTCTTCAAACTGTTCTTTTGAAATATTAAATGAATTAAGAGCCTTCAAAAGCTGTTTTGCATTGTAATAGCCAATTTTTAATATGTTTCCAAGCATTATTCTGCGTTCTTTTGCATTACTTCCAGAAACAAGTCCATTATCAATCAAATCACTAATATCAAACCTATTTTCGATATCTTGATTAGCTGTAATAACATTTTTCAAAGCCTCTAAAATTGTTTCATCATTGGCATTTTCAACTCCGATATTATTATTTTTAGTAGCATCCTTTTGACTTACAAAAGCATGTTTTATATTTGGAATATATCTTTTTAATGTATCACGAATTTTTTTCCCTGCAAAATCAGGATCTGTGAACAAAATTAAATCGTTATTTTTTGACAGTTCAACTATTTTATTTATTGTTTTCTTAGATAATGCAGAAAAGCCGTTTAAGACGATAATGTGTGCATCTACAACTCGTTTTATGGCTGTTATGTCATCTCGCCCTTCGACTACTATAATTTCGTTTATTTTTAATTTTTCTTTTTGTTTACTTGGATCTTTTTTCATTTAACATTTCCTTCTAATTTTTCATTTTTTATTTAATATTGTAATCTTCCATAACTTTTAGCAATAATTCCCAAGTTTTTCCAACTGAATCTATTTCCATTCTCTCTTCAGGAGTGTGAGCACCGTAAATATTAGGCCCAATTGAAACAATATCAACGTTTTCCATATTATTATCAAAAATTCCGCATTCAAGTCCAGCGTGAATTGCCTTAATCTCAGGATCTTTTCCTGTTATTTTCTTAAATGAATTTACTACAATGTCACGGATTTTTGAATCTTTCCGATATTCCCAAGATGGATATGGCGAATTTATTTTTACAGCCACTTCATATTTTTCAGAGAGTTCCTTTACATCATTTAGTAATTTTTCAAGAGATTTGTTCACTGAACTTCTTGGCAATGCCTGAATTTTTATAGAAATTTTCCCATCCTTATTTTCAGTTTTTATAACTCCCAGATTTATTGAAGTTTCCACAAGCCCCTCAATATCCTTGCTCATTGAAATAACTCCATTTGGAAATTCGTGAAAAAATGAAATAACGGCATTTGTATTGGAAATTGATAATTTTCCTTGATTTTCCAGTTCTTCTTTTTTAACTTCCTTCACTTCAATAACTGGATTTTTATCAATAATCTTAAAATCCTTTGTTATATTTTCAAAAGCCAATTTTGCCAATCTTTCAAAATCGCTGACTTTTTCATCTTCAAGTTTCACAGCCAGCAACGCCACAGCCTCTCTCGGTATTGCATTAGTTTTTTCACCGCCATCAATGTCCATTATTGCAAGAGTATATTTTTTATTTAAGTGATTCAGGACTTCTGCCAAAATTTTATTTGAATTTCCTAATCCTAAATGAATTTCAGCACCTGAATGCCCACCTAGAAGCCCTTTCACATCAACACTTATCACAGTATCATCTTCTTCAAGTTTTTTTGCATCAAAATTAAACTCATTAAGGATTCTCGCACCACCTGCACTGCTCACATAAACTTGTCCATATTCTTCAGTATCTAAGTTTATAAGAGTCTTTCCAGAAAAAATTCCAAAGTCAAGATTATTAACTCCGCTCATTCCATCCTCTTCGTCAGTTGTAATAATAATTTCAAGCGCTGGATGCTTCAAGTCATTACTGTCAAGTATTGCAAGTGCATAAGCCACAGCAATTCCATTATCTGCCCCAAGTGTTGTTCCATTTGCCTTCAAGTATCCATCTTCCACAACAAGTTCAATTCCTTGTGTTTCAAAATCAAATTGTGTATTTTTATTTTTTTCCCAAACCATATCCATGTGCCCTTGCAGGATAAGTGGCGAATATTCTTCATATCCAGCTGTTGCAGGTTTCTTTATTAATACATTTAACGCCTTGTCTTGAATAACTTCCAGATTTCTTTCCTTCGCAAATTCAACAATCCAGTCACTAACCTTCTTTTCTTTTCTTGAACCTCTTGGTATTTTTGAAATTTCACTGAAATAGTAAAAAACTTTTTCAGGATACAAATTTTCTATTTTCATTATTACTTTCCTTTCGTTAAACCTGTTTGATAACCTAAGTATTTTATCTCTACAAGGGGTCAAGACCCCCTTGCGTCAGAATATTTTATTTATCAAATTCTATATATAGTTGCCTAACAAGTCTATTTTAAATTATTAAAAATAAATCTATTATAAAATATGTTCTAATAATTCTTCCAGCTCAGCCATTTCCCGTTGAGTCAGATCGTAACCACTTTTTAATTTTTTCAAAATTCTATTATCAGAACCAACCGAACTACGTTCCAAAATTTTTATAATTAATCTTTTATAGAATTCCATTTTGCCTCCTTAAAGCGATATAGCAGTTTCAAGTGCAACTTCGATCATTTCATTAAAAGTAGTCTGTCTTTCTTCAGCGCTCGTAACTTCGTGAGTTATAAACGAATCACTTATCGTAAGCAAAGTCAACGCATTTGCTCCCAATTTAGCTGCAGTTGTATAAAGCTGTGCTGTTTCCATTTCCACACACAATACTCCAAATTTTGCCCATTTCTTCCAAGCCTCAGGATCATCTCCATAAAAAGTGTCACTTGTAAATACATTTCCAGCTTTTACATTAAGTCCTTTTTGTTTTGCAATTTCGTATGCTTTAAAAAGCATTTGGGCATTTGCAGTCGGTGCATAATCTGCTCCGTTAAATCTAAGTTTATTAATAGCTGAATCAGTTGAAGCTGACATCGCAAGTACGACATCTCTCACTTTTATATCCTTTTGATAAGAACCAGCAGTTCCAATTCTAATCAAGTTTTTTACTCCAAATTCTGCAATTAATTCATGTGCATAAATTCCAATTGAAGGAACTCCCATTCCAGTTCCTTGAACAGACACTTTCTTCCCTTTATAAGTTCCAGTAAATCCAAGCATTCCTCTAACATTGTTATACTGAACAACATTCTCTAAAAACGTTTCTGCAATATATTTTGCCCTAAGCGGATCTCCCGGCAATAATATAGTTTCTGCAATATCTCCTCTAGTTGCTCCAATATGTGGTGTTCCCATTTTTTTACCTCCTAAAATTTTATAATTATTTTTTATATTTTTCTAAAAAAGTTTTTTGCTTATTATATTTTACTTCAATTTGTTAAATTGTTCAAGGGATTTATTTTCTTTTTTGATATTTTTATTCTTTATTCATGTTTTTATCTTAACAAATTTCATTATATTATCATTAAATTAAAATTTAAACATATATTAAATTAATGATATATATATATATATATAATATATTTGATTTTATTTTTAATTTCACATATAATATATAATGTATTTAATATATACAAATTTATTATAAAGGACTTAGCTCAATACAAGGAATTAAACACTGAATTTAAAAAAATAAAAGATGCACATAGTGAGTATGTTACAAGAGAAAATGAAAGAGAGAAAAAAATAAAAAAAGTTAATTCAAATACAGAGTTATCTGAAGAAGAAAAAGAAAAAATTATAGAAGAGGCTCAAGAGGAATTTAATCAATTTGAATATGGTTTTTTCAAATGGGGGATGGCTCAAGATATGGTGATAAAATAGAAATGCTTGAACGTATGAGTGAAATATCAAAAGAAATTTCTGAATTGCGAAAAAATTATAATGTATAGAAAGGACTTGATTTAAAATGGGATTTATTAAATTAATTTTACAATTTTTTGCATTGCTGGGAATAATAGGCTTTATCACATACATTGGAGAAAATGAAAAAGAGAATTTTTTTCTGTTTGGAAATTACGAAGGTTTTAGAAAATATAAATTTTTTCGTGTTTTCAATAGAATAGCCTATGTAAGTATTTGGTTCATAGCAAGTGCAATATTATTTGAAAGAAATGAAAATTCATTTTGGAGTACATTGCAAATTATCCTGTTTTTTCTTGGAATATATGTATGTGTGCAGGTATCTATAAATGAACATAAAGAATGGCTCGAAAATCAAAGGAAAAAAAAGCCGAAAACGTTTGCTGAAGTTTGGGATAACGCTGATGAAAAAACTAGAGCAATATTAGCTCAAAAATTTATTAATGATTCACTTAATTCCATGACAGATGAAGACATTAAAAAATATGCGAAATCAAAAGGTTATCATCCAATTTATGTAAATGATAAATTATTATATGTAAAAGATAGTGCAGATGTAGACAATAATTATGATCCTTCTGAGGATTTAGATAATTATGATTATGATGCATATTTAATGGAACAGGCAGATTTGGGAAATACAGCTGCATTTGCTCTTAAAGCTGAAAGAGATAGAAAACGAGCTGAGAGAAATTTATAATAAGAGGTTAAATATACTTATGAAAACTTACAGAAAATAGAATGTTCAGATAAATACAAATCAGTTATAAAGTAATATTCAAGAGAAGAAACCAGCAATACTTATGATTTCTCGGATAATCAATAATTATAGGTTTTATTAGAAATAAATAAAGAACTAAATAAAATTTTTTATATGGAGTTATCGCATAAAAATATTCTTGTGAAAAACTCCATATTTGTTATTAATTATTTTTCTTATTCATATCTTTCTTTGCTAAACAATAAATTTAAAACAATATATTGAATATTTCATAAAATTAAGATATACTATAGTAAAATCATATATTCATCTTGTTAAAATTTTGATGTAATTTGGTTTTGATAATTTAATATAAAAAATATTAAATGAAAGGATAAAAAATATGATAAAATTAATTGCAATTGATATGGATGGAACATTGCTCAATGAAAAAAAGCATATTGATAAGGCACAAAAGGAAGCTATTCATGAGGCAATAGAAGCAGGGATAAAAATTGTACTTTGCACTGGTAGACCTTTATACGGAATTTTGCCGTTTTATGAGGAACTTGGGCTATCAGAACTTGATTCAGAAGGATATGTTATTTTGAATAACGGCTGCTCTATTCATAAAACAAAAGACTGGAAACTAATTGATCAAGTAAATTTTACTTCTGATGATATTGAATATTTATATAAATTTTCTGAAAGTTATGATATAAACTTTACTTTAGTAAATGATACATATTATTTTAATATAGGCAGAAAACCTACAGATGAGCTTATTAAAGATGCTGGATTTGTTTTTTCAAATATTACAGATATAAGTCTTGAAGAGGCAAAAAGCGGAAAACATAAAATAATGAAAATAATGTTTCTTGGAGATCCTGAAATAATGGCGGATTTTCAGGAAAAAAATGAAGATATTATAAAAAGTAAATATAGTGGTGTTTTAAGCCAGTCTTATGTTTATGAAGTATTCCCGAAAGACAACAACAAAGGTACTGGATTAAAAAAACTTGCTGAAAAATTAGGAATAAAGCAAGAAGAAGTAATGGCAATTGGAGATGGAAATAACGATATAGAAATGTTTGAATATGCAAATTATAGCGTTGCAATGAAAAATGCCACAGAACTTGCTAAAAAAGCTGCAAAATATGAAACTGATAGCAATGAAAATGACGGTGTGGCAAAGGCAATTAGAAAATATGCACTGAATTACTTAGATTAGAAATATATCTTGTTAAATTTTATTAAAATTAAAAAAATAAATATAACCAAAAAACAATTAATAAAATTAAAAGTTTATAAGGTTATATTTTTTTATAAGCCGTTGATATTTCAATTTTTTTATAGTACAATATATAAGAGTTATATTTGATAAATAACCTAATGATTCTTTCAAAAAATATTAAAAAGAAAGGGCTAAATTTTATGAAAATTAAGGAGATAAAAGAAAAAATCAAAATAGGAATAGATAAAATTGGTTTTGCAATGCCAAAATATTTTCTCGATATACGAGATCTAGCGCTTGGACGGAATGAAAATGAAAATAAATTTGTAAAAGGACTTATGCAAAGTGAAATGAGTATAACACCTGTTACGGAAGATATTGTATCACTTGGAGCCAGTGCCGCTGAACAGATTCTGGACGAAGAAGATAAAAAAAATGTTGAAATGATAATTGTTGGCACAGAATCAAGCATTGATCAAAGTAAGGCGTCTGCTGTTTTTATTCATCATTTATTGGATATTCAGCCCTTTGCACGTTCTATTGAAATAAAGGAAGCCTGCTACGGAGCTACCGCTGCCCTTAGTTTTGCAAAAAACTATATTGAAAAAAACGAAAACGCCTCTGTTCTCGTAATTGCTTCAGACATTGCAAAATATGGGATTAATACTCCCGGAGAATCAACGCAGGGTGCAGGAAGCATTGCAATGCTAATAAAAAAAGATCCCAAAATCGCTGTGATAAACGATGAAAATGTATGCCAAACACGTGATATCATGGACTTCTGGCGCCCAAACTACTCAGATTTCCCGATAGTAGACGGACATTTTTCAACAAAACAGTATCTTGATTGCCTTACAACAACATTTGATGAATACAAAAAAAGATATAGTCAAGATTTATCCAATTTTAGTGCTTTCTGTTTTCATCTTCCATTTCCAAAACTTGGATTAAAGGCAATTAATTCCCTTTTAGAAAAAAATGTGGAAAAGAACATTAAAAATATTTTTTTGGAAAAATTTCATACTTCAATAGTTTATGGAAAACGTGTTGGAAATATTTATACAGGTTCACTTTATCTAAGTCTATTGTCATCACTTGAAAATTGTGATAACTTGAAAGCTGGTGACAAGATTGGAATGTATAGCTATGGAAGTGGTGCTGTTTGTGAATTTTTTAATCTAAGTCTTGCAGAAGGCTTCAAAAATCATTTAAGAAATGACAGGCTAAACGATTTTAATAATAGGAAACAATTATCAATAGAAGAATATGAAGCTATGTTTTTTGAAAAGATAATTTTAGATAAAGAAGGAAATTGTGATTTTTCAAATAGTAAATTTATTCAGGAAAGCGATAATGCTTTTGTACTGGAAAAGATTGAAAATCATAAAAGAATTTACAAAAAAATAAAATAAATTATAATTGGAAAGGATTGAACAGCTATGAACTTAGAAGAACAAAGACAATTTATTTTATCAGGAAAAGTTTACAATGATTTAACTCCAGAGCTCATAAAGGCTAGAGAAAATACCGTTTTTTTAACAAATAAATATAACGAAAGTTTTGGAAAACCTTCAGCAGAGCGAGAAGCAATCCTAAAGGAGCTTTTAAAATCAATTGGTAAAAACGTACATTTTGAGCCAACATTCCGATGTGAATTTGGATTTAATATTTCAATAGGAAATAACTTTTATGCAAATTTTGACTGTGTAATGCTCGACGGTGGCGGAATTGAAATTGGAAATAATGTTCTTTTTGGTCCAAGAGTGGGAATTTATACTTCCAATCACAGCATTGATGCAGAAGAAAGAATAAACGGAGGATGTTATGCCAAGCCTGTAAAAATCGGAAATAATGTCTGGATTGGTGCGGGAGTCCACATTAATCAAGGAATTACAATCGGAAACAACACTGTTATTGGCTCTGGAAGCGTTATTACAAAAGATATTCCAGATAATGTAATTGCTGCAGGAGTACCGTGCAAAGTTATCAGAAAAATAACAGAAAAAGATAAAACTGGCTATAAACCTTAAAATTTAAACTATATTTTCACTCAAGCATTAGAATTTGACAATTTTTTAAGTGCTTGAGTTTTATTATAAACTCAAAACGGAAGGAACTGATTTTAAATATGAAAAAAGAAAATCAAAAAAAATTAAACTGGCTTGGATTTCAAAAAAAAGAGCGGATTGAAAGAATACAGATGTTAAAAGCCAATGACTTTTTAAATGATGAATTTGAACAAATTCTGAAAAAAAATGAAAACTTACCACTAGAAACTGCAAATCAGATGGCTGAAAATGGAATTGGAACATTTGCCTTGCCATTCAGCATTGCTCCAAACTTTGTTATTGACGGGAAAGATTATGCTGTGCCAATGGTTACGGAAGAGCCTTCTGTTGTGGCTGGTTGCAGCTATGCGGCTAAAATTATTGCAAAATCTGGTGGTTTTACAACAGAGATTTTAGATAGGAAAATGATTGGGCAAGTCGCATTGTATGATATTTTGGACTTTGAAAATGCTGTTTCGGTGATTTTGGAAAATAAAAATGAGATTTTGAAAATTGCAAATGATGCTCATCCTTCTATTGTGGCACGTGGCGGTGGTGCAATTAATATTGAGGTGAAAAATATTGATGAATTTTTGATTGTTTATTTGATTGCCGATGTGAAGGAGGCTATGGGAGCAAATATCTTGAATACAATGCTTGAGGCAATAAAAATACCGCTTGAAAATATTACAAACGGAAAAAGCCTAATGGCAATTTTATCAAATTATGCAACTGAATCTCTTGTAAAAGCCCAATGTGAAGTAAATGTAAAGCTTCTTAGCACCTCAATGGAAACATCTATTGAAACTGCCAAAAAAATTGAACTTGCAAGCAAATTTGCAAAACTTGACATTTACCGTGCCACAACCCATAACAAAGGAATTTTTAATGGAATTGATGCTGTGGTAATCGCTACTGGAAACGATTGGCGTGCAATTGAAGCTGGTGGAAATGCCTTTGCCGTGAAAAATGGAAAATACGAAGGTCTTACAACTTGGACTTTTGATGAAAGCACAAATAAATTAAGAGGGGAGCTTATCCTCCCTATGCCAATTGCAAGTGTAGGTGGCTCAATAGGGCTAAATCCAAGTGTAAAAGCTGCATTTAATATTTTGAGAAATCCCAGTGCGAAAACTTTGGCAAGTATTATCACTTCTGTTGGTCTTGCTCAGAATTTTGCCGCAATAAAGGCACTTGTTACAACTGGAATACAGCATGGACATATGAAATTGCAAGCTCGTTCCTTAGCACTTTTTGCTGGTGCGAAAGGAAGAGAAGTTGATATTGTTGTAGAAAGGCTTTTGGAAAGCGGAAAAAGTATTAATTTGGAAAACGTGGGGAAAATTTTGGAAGAAATAAAAATTAAAAAAGAAAATTTTAACATATTATTACCTTAGATTTTATACAATAGTTGTTGCACAATAACTCATTTTATTATATAATATAAAAAGAATAACAAATAGATAGGAGAAAAAAAGAAAAAATGTCAAATAATGATAACAAAAGAGTAAGAGTTAGAATAGCACCATCTCCAACTGGAGATCCACATGTGGGAACTGCCTATATTGGTCTTTTTAATTATGTATTTGCAAAACATAATGGCGGAGATTTTTTATTGAGAATTGAAGATACAGATAGAACTAGATTTTCTAAGGATTCGGAACAGCAAATTTTTGATGCGATGAAATGGCTAGGGCTTAATTATGATGAAGGTCCAGACGTTGGTGGGGATAGAGGTCCTTACAGACAGTCTGAAAGATTTGAAATATATAAAGAATATGCTGAAAAATTGGTAGAAAAAGGTGAGGCATATTACTGTTTTTGTACACCTGAAAGATTGCAAAAATTGAGAGAAAGACAAACTGCGATGAAACAAGCACCTGGATATGACGGTCATTGTAGAAACCTTTCTAAAGAGGAAGTTGAAGCTAAATTGGCTGCAGGAGAACCTTATACAATTAGATTGAAAATGCCTTATGAAGGGGAAACAATTGTAAATGATGGTTTAAGAGGAGAAATTAGATTTGAGAATAGTAAAATTGATGACCAAGTATTGTTAAAATCTGATGGATTCCCTACTTATCATTTGGCAAATATTGTGGATGACCATTTGATGGGAATTACACATGTTATTAGAGCTGAAGAATGGATTTCGTCTACGCCTAAACATATTCAATTGTACAAAGCGTTTGGTTGGGATGAGCCAAAATGGTATCACATGCCACTTTTGAGAAATGCGGATAAAACTAAAATTTCTAAGAGAAAAAATCCAGTTTCATTGAATTATTACCAAGAAGAAGGATATTTGAAGGAAGGGATTTTAAATTTCTTGGCTTTAATGGGATGGAGCTTTGGAGAAAACAAAGAAATTTTTACAATTGAAGAAATGATTGAAAACTTTTCATTTGATAAAATCTCGCTTGGAGGCCCTGTATTTGACTTGGTTAAATTAGGTTGGGTGAATAATCATCATATGAGATTGAAAGATTTAGACGAATTGACTAAATTAGCGATTCCATATTTCGTGAAAGCTGGATATTATGCTAATGAAAACTTGTCTGATGACGAATTTGCTAAATTGAGAAGAATTGTAGAAATTTCAAGAGAGGGAGCACATACTTTGAAAGAATTGCCTGAAATTTCATCAATTTACTTTGAAGATGAGTTTGAATTGCCAGTTGTTGAAGAAGGAATGAACAAAAAAGCAAGAAAATCTGTTGAAAAACTGAGAAATTCATTGGAAACAGAAGTTGGTAAAAAATCTATCGAATTATTTGTAGAAAAAATTAATGCTTTAAATGAAGAAATCTCTGAAGAAGAAGCAAAAGAAATTTTACACGGATTGCAAGATGAACTAGGGGAAGGACCAGCAGCAGTATTAATGCCACTTAGAGCAGTTGTTACTGGAAAAGCTAGAGGAGCGGACTTGTATACTGTAATTGCAATTATTGGAAAAGAGAGAACTTTGAAGAGAGTTCAAAATACTTTGGAAAAAATTAAATAGTTTTTTTGAAAATAATTATAACTTTAGGATATTGAAAAGAAAAAAGAAATTTGAAGATTTGAGTTCGGATTTCTTTTTTATTAGGAATTTCTTATTTAAATTTTCATTTCTTATGTAGTATACTTGTATCGAATCAATTTTAAAAATAATTTATTAGGAGTGATTAAATGAAAAAAATTTTATTATTTATGGTGATGTTATTTTCAGCAACTGTATTTGCAGGAACTGTTAATGTGAAAGTTACAAATAAAATCAATTTTGGGATTTCTCCAAAAGAATTGAGAAATATTGTGAAAAGTGAGCCGTTATCAAATTCACATGATGATGGAAGTTATGCTGTTTATTATTATGCAAACGTAGAGGATCCGTTAGGTGTAAAAAGACAATTTAACAGTTTTGCCTTTTCTGAAAATAAGCTGTATTCGACAATTTTTGATTCGGCTACAACAGATGAGGAACATGCGAAAATAATTGAAACTTATAAAAAAAATATAAGTAAGATTTCTAAAGAAAAGATGAGTATAAAAGAACGTAAAGGAGCTTTACTATTATATAATTCAAAAAAAATAATTGAAATATATAGAGTAATAGATCACACATTTATAAATGTTGCTCTTTATAGTGCCGGGAAATTAAATAGTAGTTTGAAAAATTATGAATAAATACAAACAATGAAAGCGAGTGATTAAAATGTTAAAAAAAGTAGGAATAGCTATGTTAATTGCAGCAAGTTTAGGAATTGCAGCAAATACATCAAAAACGAATAAAGTTCAAAAAACAGTTAAAGAAAGTAATCAGGTAAATACAAAATTAAATAGCGAGGATAAAGAAGCAGTTAATACGGCAATAAACTTTATGAACGAATATATAGAAATTAGAGATCCTGATGAGCTTGATAAATGGCTTGCAAAAGCTCCAATTACAGAAAAATTTAGAAAAGAATACCGAAGAAGAGAAAAATATATAGAATTAAGTGAAAAAGCACTTGAAGGAAAATTATCTCCTGCTGATGAGAAATTTTTAAAAGAAAATGATGATATTAATTATGATTATGATGCTTTATTAGGATCAGGAATAATGGATATAAGAGAAGAAAGTGGATTTCAATTGAAAAAATATGATTCTAAGTCTAAAACAGTTTATTTAAAAGATAAATACGAGGAAGAATTTGTCGTTAATGGTACGAAAAATTATCAAGGTGGAACAGAAATAACATTAAAACTTGTAAAACAAAATGGAAAATGGTTAATTGATGAATCAAAATAAATCAGAAAAAAATAAATGAGATAGTGAAATAATATATTCATTAAAATAAAAATAGGGATTACTGTAATTTAAAGAAATCTCTATTATTTTTTTGTGTAAGTTTTTATAATTGAAATAGTTTTTTAAAATTATGTATGGTATAATGAATGCAAGACAGTAAATTTAAAAATATAAAGAGAAATTAATAAAGAATGGAGGGGTCTGGTATATATACTAAATTATGCCTGTAGAAGAATAATATTATTTTTTTTAGCAAAATCAATGGTTATATATAATTTTAAAATAAGTTTAAATATAATGTAAAATAATGATGTAATATTTTCCAAAAATATGGTATGATATAGGCAATTAAAACTCAAGAGATAAAAGGAGGAAATTGAAAAGAACAGAGAATATGGAGAGAAGTAATAGTGAAATGATGGACGGAAATGTGAAAAGTATAGATACAATTGAAAAGATTGATATTTTAGGAATGAGTTTGGAAAGTTTGCAGGAAAAATTTGTTGAGATAGGGCTTAAAAAATTTAATGCTAGTCAAGTATTTGACTGGTTGCATAATAAACTGGTGTTTGATTTTGATGAGTTTTCTAATATTTCTAAAAAGGATAGGGAAATTTTGAAAAAAAGATTTTATGTAGCAAAACTTGAGTTTAAGACACATCAGGTTTCAGAAGATGGAGATACTGAAAAATTTTTGTTTGAGCTGAAAGATAAAAGACTGATTGAAAGTGTTCTTATTTCTCATAAAAATCGGCATACGCTTTGTGTTTCGTCGCAAATTGGCTGCCTTATTGGATGTGATTTTTGTGCAACGGCGACAATGACTTATGAAAGAAATTTGTCAATTTCTGAAATTTTATTGCAATATTATTATGTACAAAAACATTTGCTGCAACGTGGAGAAAAGCTGGGTAATGTGGTTTATATGGGAATGGGAGAGCCATTTTTGAATTATGATGCGGTTCTTGGATCTATTAATATGTTAAATTCTCCGAAAGGGCAAAATTTTTCAAAAAGAAATTTTACGATTTCTACAAGTGGGATTGTAAATGGGATAAAAAGATTTACGGAAAATGAAAATCAGATAAATCTGGCTATTTCATTACATTCTGTAAGGGACGATGTGAGAAGTGAAATTATGCCGATTAATAAGAGGTGGGGAGTAAAACAGCTAAAGGAGGCACTTTTAGATTATCAAAAGCAAACTAAAAATCGGATTACATTTGAGTATATCTTGATTGATGACTTGAACTGTGAGCCTGAAGATGCGAGAGAATTAGCTGGATTTTTAAATTCGTTCTCGTGCCTTGTTAATTTAATTCCGTATAATCCTGTTGGCGGAAAACCGTACAAAACTCCTTCAAAACAAAAACAAAGAGAATTTTATAAATTATTAAAAGATAAAAATGTTAATGTAACATTGCGTGAAACTAAAGGGCAGGATATTGCGGCAGCTTGTGGACAGCTAAAGGCAAAAAAACAGATGGATTCTTCTCAAAATGTTTAGATAAATTGAGAAATGGATGTTATAGCAATTTAGTTGAAGATTTTTGAAAAAATAAAAAAATTTAAATAAATATTGTAGCAGTTACGAAAAGAGGTAGTAATGAAAAAGAATAATAAAAAAGTAAAAGTGGAAAAACCTAGGAAAAAATTTAGCTTACTCTCGTTTTTTTTCAAAGTTTTTTTATTTCTGTTTGTGATTGGAATTGGAGCTGGGGCATATTTGGTGTATACAGTGAGCAAGGAAACGCCTGTTGATTTGATAGATGGCTATGCTCCTGTATCACCTTCGGTAATTTATGATATAAACGGGAATCAAATTGACACTATAATGGTTCAAAATCGTGCGCCGATAGGGATAGGAGAAATTCCTCAGCATGTTCAAGATGCTTTCTTAGCGATAGAAGATAGAAAGTTTAGAACTCATCACGGATTTGACTTTGTGAGAACAGCAAGAGCGGCTTTTTTGACACTTACAGGAAGACGTCGTGAAGGTGGAAGTACAATTACGCAGCAGCTTGCAAAAAATGCCTTTTTATCGCCTGAACAGACAATGACAAGAAAAATTAAGGAAGCGATTTTGGCGATAGAAATTGAAAGAAAATATACAAAAGATGAAATTCTGGAAAATTATTTGAATACGATTTATTTTGGACAAGGGGCTTATGGAATAAAAAATGCTGCAATAAAGTATTTTAATAAGCAGCCAAAACAGCTAACTATTGCACAAGCAGCTATTTTAGCCAGTCTTCCAAAGTCGCCAACAAAATATTCAAAGATAGAAAACGCATTGGAACGGCAAAAAATTGTGCTTAATCAAATGAGAAATTATGGATTTATAACAGATGAAGAGTATAATGAGGCGATTAATGAAAAAATTAAATTTGTAAGTGGCAATATAAAAAGCCGTAATGAAGAAGAACAAATTTCGACTTCAAATGTTGCTCCTGAATTTACGACAGTTGTGTTAAGTGAAGTAAGAAAAATACTGAAAATACCTGAAGAAGATCAAAAATTCTTGTTTGATGGATATAAAATTTACGCAACAGTCGATTTAGATTTACAAAGAGCGGCTTATACAGCATTTAATAATAACTATAACTTAAAAAGTCGTGCGAACTTAAATGGTGCCTTATTTTCGATTGATCCAAGTAATGGATTTGTAAAAGCGATGGTTGGAGGAAAAAATTATAAAAAAGGTAACTTTAACCGTGCAATGAGTTCATTAAGACAGCCAGGGTCATCCTTTAAGCCAGTGGTTTATCTTGCCGCATTGCAGAAAAATATGGCAATGAATAGCGTTATGGAAGATTCTCCAGTAAAAATTGGAAATTGGAGCCCAAAAAATTATGATGGAGTTTACAGGGACAGCATGACGCTTGCTAAAGCATTGGAAATTTCAAATAATGTGATACCAGTAAAATTACTGCAATATGTAGGGATTAATTCAGCTGAAAAAATATGGCGTAATGCTGGAATTGTTGGTGGAGATTTTCCAAAAAATTATACATTGGCACTTGGTTCAATTTCTACAAGACCAGTAGACATGGCAATGTTTTATGCGGCACTTGCAAATGGAGGTTATCAAGTACAACCTCAGTACATCTACAAAATTGAAAATAAGTATGGAGAAGTTATTTATGAAGCAAAACCTAAAATGAAAAAGGTATACGATTCTAAGGATGTTGCAATACTGACTTATATGCTTGAAAATGCTGTAAATTATGGGACTGGTCAGCCGGCTAAAGTATTTAAAGATGGAAAATTAATTCCAATGGCTGGAAAAACAGGAACAACTTCAGATTATGTTTCAGCATGGTTTACAGGATATACGCCAACTCTTGCGACAGTTGTTTATGTTGGAAATGATGATAATAAGTCGATGGGGCCTGGAATGACAGGAGGAGCTGCAGCTGCACCAATTTGGAAGAATTATATGCAGGCAGTAGTTGATTTACCAAATTATAATGTCGGAGTTTTTGAATTTATAGATGATTATATTACGAGAAAAGATCTGACAACAAGAGATATTGATCTTCAAATAGGATTGCTTGATAAGGATGGAGTGAATAAACGGACAGCATTGTTCAAAGTGGGAACCGAACCAGTTGAATATGAAAATAAGTTTAGAAGAGGAGTCACTTTTTAAAAAAAGAAAATCGAAGTAGAAGGCAATAAAAAATATGATTTCAATTACAAATTAATATACAAGAAATCATATTTTTTTATTATAAACTTTATAAGTTTCAATTATGACATAAATAACAGTTTAACTATAAATAATCCTCCTAAAATAATCATTATCCATGAAATAGGTCTTCTATCTTCTCTTTTTGAAAATAGATTATAAAATAAATTTATTAATACATAAGATAAAATTCCTAATGTTAGTCCATCACCAATACTGTAAGTCAAAGCCATTGCTGTAATTGTAATAAATGAAGGAAGTCCTTCTAAAATATCATGTAAATCTATATTTTTAATTGAGATTAGCATTAAATAACCAACGTAAATTAAAGCTGGAGCTGTGGCACATCCTGGTATTGAAATAAATATTGGTGAGAAAAACATTGATATTAAAAATAAAACTCCTGTTGTAATGGCTGTCCATCCTGTTCTTCCACCTGCGATAACTCCTGTTGAGCTTTCTACATAAGTTGTAACTGTTGAAACTCCAAGTGCGGCACCAGCTGTAGTCGCAATTGCATCCGCCATTAAGGCTCGTCCTACGTTTGGCACATTTCCGTTTTCATCCAGCATATCTGCTTTTGAGCATACCCCTATCAATGTTCCGACAGTATCAAAAAAATCTACAAATAAAAATGTACAAACTATGACAAATAAATTTCCAAATATTTTAAAATCCGTAAATAAGTTAAAGTCCAATTTTCCCATAACAGGCATCATCGATTCGTATTTAAAAATACCAGATGGCAGATAAATCCCTAATTCTTTTGCATGTGCAGGATTTATAAGAGCATACCCCCAAGCTAGAAGGGAACTAAGAACGATTCCATAAAGAATCGAGCCACGTACGTTTTTTTTATCTAAAATAGCTATTAAAAATAATCCAATAAAGGAAATAATAACCGCTGGAGAAAAATGTCCCATGCTAACTTTTGTAGCTTCATTTAAAACAATCAGTCCACTTCCTGAAAAACCTACAAATGCGATAAATACCCCAATTCCACCAGTAACAGCATGTTTCATATTTTCTGGAATGGAATTTACTACAGCTTCACGAACTTTAAAAAGTGTTAAAAATATAAATATAATTCCTTCACAGAATACAGCAGTCAGAGCAGTTTGCCAGCTGATGCCGCCTTTTAATACAACTGTAAATGCGAAAAATGCGTTTAATCCCATACCTGAGGCAAGAGCGAAAGGCAAGTTTGCGATAAGTCCCATAAGAAAACAGCCTATTGCAGCTGAAAAACAAGTTGCTGTAACTAATGCACCTGCATTCATTCCTGTTTTTGATAAAATATTTGGATTTACAGCTATTATGTATGCCATTGTAAGAAAAGTTGTAATTCCTGCCATAATTTCCTTTTTCATATTGACATTTTCATTTGCCAGAAGCGGAAAAATTCGTTTTAATCCCCTTGTTTTTTGAATATTAGCTGTATTCATTTTGATTAATCAACTCCATTTCTATTTTTTATTTATTTTAATATTTTATTCATCTTCATTTTCTTTATTTTTTATTTTTTCTTCTTCCAATTTTTCCTTGTCAAATGTCATAACTACTTTTTCAATTTTTTTATTTCGGACTCGTTGTGGCTTGAATATTACTCCGTTAATTGTAATTGGTTCAATATTTTCGTTATCTTCTGGAATATATCCAAGATTTTCAATTAAAATACCACTTAAAGTATCATAATATTTAGATTCAAGTTCAAAGTGAAAGTTATCATTTAAGTCATTTAGTGAAATTTCCCCGCTAACTAGGTACTTATTTTTTGAGATTTGATGAATTGATAAATCCTCATCATCGAACTCATCATCAATATTCCCCATAACTTCTTCAATTAGATCTTCAAGTGTAACAATCCCTGAAAATCCTCCATATTCATCAATTAATATAGCAATGTGCTTTTTTTCAAGTTGCATTTCATTAAAAAGATTATTTACATTTTTAGTTTCAGGAACAAAATACGCTTCTTGAACCAAATCAGATACTTTTATATTGTCAAATCCTTTTTTATAGGCTTCCATCATCAAATCTTTTGTTAGCAGAATTCCAATGATATTGTCAGCTTCATTTTCATAAACAGGAATACGTGAATATTTTCCAATTTCCTTGTTTTCAAAAAGTTCATGAATTGAAATATTTTTATCAATTAAAAATACCTTTGTTCTCGGGATCATTATTTCACGTGCGATTTTTTCATCAAATTCAATAATATTTTCAATCATCTCCTGTTCAGTTTCATTAATAACTCCATGTTCTTTTCCAACTTCCACAAGTGAACGTAATTCTTCTTTTGATACTTTCTCTTCAATATTATCTTCTTTCATTCTCAAAACTGTAAGCACCAAATTTGTAGAAAATGTCAAAAATTTTACAAATGGAGAAAATATTCTTGAAATAAAAACAATAACCCCAACTGATGATAGTCCAATATTTTCTGAATTTCTAAGTGCGATTCTTTTTGGAATCAATTCTCCAAAAACTAGCGTAATATATGATAGTATAAAGGTTATTAAAATCATTGAAATTTGATTGCTATATGGAATATTCAGAGGTTTTAAGGTATTTGAAAGATACTGTGATAGTCCAGTTGCCGCTGATGCTGATGCAAAAAAACTTGCTAGTGTAATTCCGACTTGAATAGTAGATAAAAATTTGCTCGGTTCTTTTAGTAGATTATCAAGTAAAATTGCCTTTTTATTTCCCTCTTCAATTAATATTTTTAATTTATTTTTATTTAACGAAACAATCGCCATTTCCGCACTGGAAAAGAAAGCGTTAATTCCTGTTAAAATTATTATTATTACAATTTGTAATAATAAACTGCCCTCAGACATTTATTTTTCCTCCTAATTTTTTTAAACTTACGAATATTATAACATATTTTTAAAAAATTTAAAAATTGATTTTGGAATTTTGAATTTAACTTTAAAAAAAATTTTCCTTCTGATTCTAATCTATTTTTTTGTTATTCTAAATTATTTCTTACCTATTTTTGTGCCAGTCTTTTATAAATGTCAATAAATTCCTTTGCCAATTCCTTAAATAAAATTGCTGTCATCAGATGATCCTGAGAATGAACCATAATTAAGCCAACATCAAGTTTTTCTCCTCCAGCTTCTCTAACGATAAGATCTGTCTGTAATTCGTGAGCCTTCAACATTTCTTCAGTTGCCTGTTTCATAAGTTCTTCTGCTTCATCAAATTTTCCTTCTTTTGCCACACTCATAGCTTGATAAGCCAGACTCTTAGTTTCACCTGCATATCCAATTAATGTCATTGCAATCATCTCAACATCTAATATTTTTTTAGTCATAATGATACCTCCTAAACTTATTTTTATTTTATATTTCATCTAAATTTTATACTAATTTTTTTTTATTTTGTTATATGCTCAAATCTATTTAAAGGATTAACCTAAATCAAAAAAAATTTGGATTCAAGCAGAAAGGATATAATCTTGCAGTATAATTTTTAACAAAATTTACTATAACATACGTTTATAAATATGTCAATTTTTCAGATTTTATTCTATCTTATTTTTTAAAAAATTTGTAAAAATTTAGAAAAAATGGTATAATTATAGAAATTTTAAGAAGGTATTTTGAGTAAGTAATTGTAAAGTTTTTTATTAATTTAAATTGTAAATGTGAGTGAATAAAGAATTTTACTATTATTTGCTCCCTTCTTAAAAAAATAAATTTTTAGGAGGAAAAATGTTTGATGAAAAGACTTATGGTTTTAATTTAGGAAACCAGCAAATTAAAATAAGTACTGGAAAGATTGCACGTCAGGCTGGGGGATCAGTTATTGTGCAATGTGGGGGAACTGTGCTTTTAGTTACAGCAACTAGAAGTAAGGATGTCAAGGAAGGACAGGATTTTTTTCCGCTTACAGTTGACTATATTGAGAAATTTTACGCATCTGGAAAATTTCCAGGAGGATTTATAAAAAGGGAAACTAAGCCAGGAACTGATGAAATCCTGATTTCAAGATTGGTTGACAGACCGATTAGACCGTTATTTCCAGAAGGATTTTTAAATGCAGTTCATATTGTAATTACGGTACTTTCCTATGATGAGGTGAACTATCCTGAAAATCTGGCTACAATTGGAGTTTCTTCTGCGTTAGGATTATCAGATATTCCGTTTGCGGGAACTGTGGCTGGAGTTACAGTTGGATATATTAATGGAGAATATATTTTGAATCCAACTGGAGATCAGCTTTTGGAAAGTGAAATCCAATTATCAGTTGCAGGTACAAAAGATGCTGTAACAATGGTAGAAGCTGGAGCTAAAGAAGTTTCTGAAGAAGTAATGCTAGAAGCTATTATGTTTGGACATGAAAAGATTAAGGAAATTTGTGAAGAGCAGGATAAATTTTTGGCACAATTTGACGTACAAAAATATGAATTTGAGAAAAAAGAAGTAGAGACTGAAATTAAAGAGTTTATTGACAGCTTTGAAAATGAAATTGAAAATGCGATTATGACACCTGGTAAATTGGAAAAATATGAAGCAATTGACAATTTGGAAATAGAACTTTTTGAAAAATATATTGAAAAACTTGAAAGCGAAGAAAGAGAAATTGACGAAAATCTTGAAAAGGAATTTAAAAAATATTACAGAGATGTGGAAAAAAGACTTGTCAGAAATGCTATTTTGTATAAGCAATATCGTGCTGATGGAAGAAAAACTACTGAAATCCGTCCAATTGATGTGGAAATAGACACACTTCCAGTACCGCACGGTTCAGCATTATTTACACGTGGAGAAACTCAGGCATTGGTTGTTGCAACACTTGGAAGTAAAGAAGATGAACAAATTATTGATGGAATGGAAGATGAAACACGTAAAAAATTCTTCTTGCATTATAATTTTCCGCCATATTCAGTTGGAGAAGCTGGGTTCATGAGAGCACCTGGAAGACGTGAACTAGGACATGGAAATTTAGCTGAAAGAGCATTAAAGCATGTTATGCCAGACCAAGATAAATTCCCGTATACAGTAAGGCTTGTTTCTGAAATTACAGAATCTAACGGATCTTCATCACAAGCAACAATTTGTGGAGGATCGCTTGCATTAATGGCAGCTGGAGTACCTATAAAATCAACAGTTGCAGGAATTGCAATGGGGCTTATAAAAGAAGGGGACACATTTACTGTACTTACTGATATTCAAGGACTTGAAGATCATCTGGGAGATATGGACTTTAAAGTTGCAGGTACAAAAGATGGAATTACTGCTATTCAAATGGATATAAAAATTGAAGGAATTACAAGAGAAATAATGGAAATTGCTTTAAAACAAGCATTGGAAGGAAGAATGTTCATTATTGATAAAATGGAAGCTGTAATAAGCGAACCTAGAGCTGAAGTTTCTGAAAATGCACCGAAAATTGAAGTTATCAAAATTAATCCAGATAAGATTGCAGGACTTATTGGACCTGGAGGAAAAGTTATTAGAGCGATTATTGATGAAACTGGAGTTTCAATAGATATTGATGATGATGGAACTGTTTCAATTTTTGGAAAAGAGTCTGAAAATATGAAAAAAGCATTGGAACTTGTAAAAAATCAAACACAATCTGTTGAGTTAAATGGAATTTATGAAGGAAAAGTTACAAAATTGATGAAATTTGGTGCATTTGTGGAAGTATTGCCAGGAAAGGAAGGGCTTTTGCATATTTCAGAAATAAGCAATAAGAGAGTTGAAAAGACTGAAGATGCACTAAAAGAAGGGCAGATTGTAAGAGTTAAATTAATCTCAATGGAAAATGAAGATAAATTCAATTTAAGTATAAAGGCATTGTTATAATAGATTTGATTATATGTAATTAAAATAAATATTCTGCTGCAAGGAGATTCAACCTTGTCAAAATAATTAAATATTAAAAAAAGTAAAAATAATAAATTTAGGCAATTGTCGAAGTAAAAAATATAAAGATTGAATGATAGCAGTATTTATAATCACAAGGGGTTTTGACCCCTTGTCAGAAACATAAAAAATACAATGCTTGTCGTAATTTTTAGAATTTTACAAATGACTAAAAATAATTATAGAGGAGTGTGGAAGTGATGAAAATGAATTTACCTAACAAATTAGCAACGTTGAGAATCATTTTGGTTATTCCGTTTGTGATTTTCTTAAGTTTAGCTTTGGAATTTTCAGAAAATACGGGGATTAGTATAATGTTAAGAATACTTGCAACGATTATTTTCGTAGGAGCGGCAATCACAGATTATTATGATGGAAAAATTGCAAGAAAATATAATATGATTACAAATTTAGGAAAACTTTTAGATCCATTGGCTGATAAAATTCTTGTTATTTCAGCCTTAGTCACACTTGCAAAGTTTAATCAAATTAGTTTGTGGTTTGTAATAATTATAATATTTAGGGAATTGCTAATAACAGGACTTCGTTCAATTGTAGCGGCTGAAGGAACTGTAATTGCGGCAGAAAGTCTTGGAAAATGGAAAACTGCAACTCAAATGGTGTCACTTACGTTAATAATTTTGATACCTTTCAGTTTTACAATAAATAATATTTTGTTACTTATTCCGCTAATATTGACAGTAATTTCGGGAATTGAATATATCGTAAAATGTAAAAATATCTTGAATAAATAAAAAAATAAAAAAGACCTTTTAAAGTTTTGGAGGTAAAATTTTGGATATTATTATAGAATTAATATTAAAAGTATTGGATTTATATGCTCTTCTTATTTTAGTAAATATTTTGGGAACATGGATTGATCCATATAATCAAATAATAATTTTTCAATGGATAAGAAAAATTACAGAGCCGTATTTGAGAATATTTAGGATAGTAATTCCGATTGGGAATATGAATTTTGATGTTTCGGCTATTTTGGGACTTATGGTTATAGAAATGATAAGGGCAATATTTATAAGAACTGCTTCATTAGGTATGCTTTAAAATCTAAGGATAAAAAAAAAGAGAATATTATTTTTTCTAAGAAAAGGGGAGTAAAATAATTGACATTAAATATTAAAAAAAATATAAATTTTACAAAAAAGGAGACCTTAAAATATGAAATTAAAAAAAATTATAACTACATCATTTATGGCAGCCGCCCTTACAGCCACTGCTGCAGTAAATAAGACAGATTTTTTACAAAATAAGCAAATTGTTCAAAATACAAATGTTACAGGAGATATGTATAGTGCTCAAGATGCATTTGCTTCTGTTTATGATAAAGCTAAAGACTCTGTTGTAAATATAAGAACAAAAAAGACAATTGTTGTAGAAACTTATAATCCGCTTGAGGCATTTTTGTTCGGAACTTCTGGAGTAAGACAACAAAGACGTGAATCTGGAAGTTTGGGATCAGGATTTATAATTTCAAGTGACGGATATATGATGACAAATAATCACGTTATTGAGGGTGCTGATGAAATTTACGTAAAATTAGCTGATGGACATGAATATTTGGCAAAATTAGTTGGAACATCGCCTGAAGTTGATATTGCTATTTTAAAGGTAAATGCCAACAGAACATTTAAACCGTTAAAATTTGCAAATTCAGATAATATAAAAATAGGACATTGGGCAATTGCATTTGGAAATCCGTTAGGACTTAATAGTTCGATGACTGTTGGTGTAATTGGAGCTTCTGGAAGAAGTTCACTTGGAATTGAGCAAGTTGAAAATTTTATCCAAACAGATGCTTCTATTAATCAAGGGAATAGTGGTGGACCACTTCTTAACATCAATGGAGATGTAATTGGTGTAAATACTGCAATTTATTCTCCAAATGGTGGAAGTGTAGGATTAAGTTTTGCAATTCCTTCAAACTTGGCTGAAAATGTAAGAGATTCAATCATAAAAAGTGGAAAATATGAACGTCCATATATTGGAATTTCAGTACTTGATTTAAGCTCAGAATTGAAAAAAGAAAGAAGAATTTCTTATTCAACTGGTATTTTAGTGCAACAAGTTTATCCAAATTCACCAGCAGCAAAATATGGACTTAAAGTTAATGACATAATTCTTGAAATCAATGGAAAACCTGTGACATCAGCTGGATCATTTATTGGGGAACTTGCAGCTAAGAAAATTGGGGAAACAGTTAATTTAAAAGTTGCATCAAATGGAAAAGAAAAAAATATTTCAATGAAGCTGGAATCATTTAGTTATCAACAACAAACAAGACAGCAAAGAAGATAAAAAAAATAATTTAAATCAAAATCTAAAAAAAAGGGCTTTCTCGAAAATCTTGAGATAGCCTTTTTTCTTTTTATTTATTTTCTAGAAAATCTTTAAATTTTATACCCTAATTCTATTATCATAGTTTTATCTTTTTCTATTGTTGTTCCTACAGTTGTTAAGAAATTTCCTGTAAGGGCGGAATTGATTCCACATTTTAAGCCAGTTTTTACATAATTTCCTAGTTTAATTCTTCCTCCAGCATATCTTAAATGAGTTTTGGGCATAATAAAACGATAAATAGATATAGTCTTTAAAATTTCTAATGGTTCTAATGCTTCATTATTTTCAAATGGAGTTCCAGGAATTGGAGTTAAAATATTTATCGGAACAGAATTAACTTTCAATGTTTTTAAATCAAATGCCATATCAATTCTATCTTCAATAGTTTCTCCTAAACCAAATATTCCTCCACTGCAAACGTTTAATCCGATTGCTTTTGCATTTTTTATCGTATTAACTCTATCATCATAAGTATGAGATGTGCAGACATTAGGATAAAATCTTCTTGATGTTTCTAAATTATGATGATACATTGAAATACCTGCATCAGCCAATTTTTGTAATGCTTCTTTTGTACAGATACCATGAGAGGCACAAAGACTTAATTTATTAGTGTGTTCTCGCATAAATTCATAAATTTCAGCTAATTTATTCAATTCTTTTTCATTTCCATTAAATCCTCTATCGCTTGTTACGAGTGAAAATCTATGAGCGCCTTGATTTTCATTTCTTTTGGCTTCGCAAAGTGCTGTTTCTTTTGAAATAAGACCGTAGACATTTACTGCTGTTTTAAAATGAGTTGACTGTGCACAGAATTTGCAATTTTCAGAGCATTTCCCAGATTTTGCATTAATAATAGTGCATAAATCAAAATTTTCTCCACAGAATTTTTCTCTAATTTGATTTGCTGCTTCAAAAAGCAAGTTTAAAGTTTCGATATCATCATTAGGAATTTTTGATAAAAAGATTGCTTCTTCATAAGTTATATCATATTTTTCATTTATAATTTTATTTTTTAAATGCGATATAAACTTAACTAGTTCAATTTGATTATTATTTTTTAACATTTCTTTTTTCCTTTCTTTGCGTTCAAAAAATTGTGTTAAGTAAAAATATGGTAATTAAATAAAAGATCTCCTAAAAATTGCTTTAAAGGAGATTCTTTGTTTAACAAATAATTTAATTTTTATTTTTTTTAATAAATTTCCATAATCTTGGAAATAAAAGAGTTGCCGCAACTACTTTTAGCATATCTCCAGGAATAAAAGGAAGCACACCAGCCATAAATACATTTTTGATAGGCACAAATAACATCAATACTAATGCACCTAATATAAAAATAATGACACTTACAAGTAATAGTGAAAGAAATGTCTTCACATAAGATTTTGCAATACCTTTATCGAATAAAAATCCTAAAATTAATGCAGCTGCAATATATCCTAAAATATATCCTCCTGTTGGAGAAAATAAGGAACCTGCTTTAAATCCAGCGAAAATAGGAGCCCCGAAACTACCTGCCACAACATAGGAAAGTACAGTTGCTGTTCCCAATTTTCTACCATATAACAATGCTATTAACATTACTCCAAATGATCCTAGTGAAATAGGTACAGGAGTAAAATAAAGCGGTATTATAAGCTGAGACATTATTGATAAAAATATAACTCCGCTCAATACAAAAAAAATACTTTTAAAAAATTCTTTTTCCTTTGTTTTTATTTTTATGACATCATTTAAAATATTTTGTTTCATAAAAATACCTCCACTATTTTTAATTTTATAGTATTATAACACCTGTTATATAAAAAGTCAATAAAATTTTATGATAGATGTTTAAACATTTAAGAAAATTAGGGGAACGGTATTGCATAAAATGGAAAAGAAAAAAATATTTCAATAAAGCTGGAATCATTTAGTTACAAAAAGGAAACAAGACAGCGAAGAAGAAAAAAATAATTTAAATCAAAAGCTATAAAAAATGGCTTTCTCAAAAATCTTGAAATAGCCTTTTAATTTTTTATTCATAATTTTTATTCTTAAATTTTTGTTTCTATTCTTCTATTTCAATCTTTTTAAACTCCATTCTTACATCAAGTCCATCTTCCCTATTTTCCAAATAGATTTCTCCGTCGTTTAATAAAATTATATCTTTTATAATTGAAAGTCCAAGTCCCGCTCCTTTTTTAGCGTTTTTCCCTTGAAAATTACGATTAAACAATTTTTTCTTTTCTTCTTCAGGAATTCCTTCTCCATAATTTCTTACGATAATTTCTGCCGTCTCATTTTCTTTGGCAATTAACTCAATATTCCCAGCAGAATATTTTATGCTATTGTCAATTAATCCACGCAAAACTTCTGAAATTAGGTTTTTATCAATGAAAATATTCACATTGTCATTGGATTTTACTAAAATTTTCCTTTCGATATTTAAAAGTTCATAATCTTTTTTTATTTTTTCAAAAAGTTGTTTTACATTGGCAATTTCTTTTTTGATAGTAATTTTTTCAAGATTGGAACTTAAAAATAGCGTATTTATAATTCTTTCAAGATTTTTTACTTCGATATCCATATTTTCAATAGCTTCTTCTAATAATTTTTCGTCATCTTTTCCCCATTTTAAGACATCCAAATATCCTTTCATTATAGCAAGCGGGGTTTTTAATTCGTGTGACACATCAGAGGAAAAAGTTTTTTGACTCTTTATAATTTCCTCTTTTTTCTTAAAAGTCTCATTTAAAACATCAATCAGCTCTCCAATTTCGTCATCTCTTGTTTTTGTCAATTGTGCGTCGATATTGTGATTATTTATTTCCTTGCTTTGAGAAATTATGTTTGTTAAAGGATTTAATACATATTCTGCTACAATTTTTGAAATTATGATAATAGAAATTGTAATTAAAATAAACATTAAAAGCATAACATACAAAACTTCATGTGCTTCCATATATTCAAAATTTCTTATTGCATAATATTTTGTATTGTTCACAGTATAAATCCTTTTGTAAACAAATCTATCCCATTTTGTTTCAAGTTTATTTACTTCAAATTTTTTAAAATCAAAATTATTTTCATCATTTGTTAAATAAATAAAAGTTCCATTTTTTTTGACAGCAAGAGAAATATATTCTTTGTCGGCATAATCATAGTTTTTGTAAGTTTCTTTCAATTTATTACTTGGGAGATTTTTCAATTTATCAATGGCTGATAAAACAAGTTTGTCCATTTCTTTTGTTTCTGCTTTAACAGCTGTATGAATTAAAAATATAGTCATTCCCAAAATAATTATAAATGAGATAAATACTAAGCTTACTGTATTTGCAAAAATTATTTTATCTTTTATTTTTTTTAGTCTTATTTTTTTCATATTTTTAAAATGTATCCAATTCCTCTCACAGTTTTAATTTTTTCTTTTCCTAATTTTTGCCTAATTTTTTTCATCGTGCTGTCGAGCAGATTATCACTTGCTTCCCAGCCCCATATTTTTTCAATAATTTTATCTCGTGAAACAATTTCCTCTTTATTCTCAATCAATAATTTAACCAATTCAAATTCCGTTTTTGTCAGCAAGATGGGTTCATCATCTAAAAATACAGAATAATTTTCCATATTTAATTTTAAGTTTTTATAAACAACCTGAGAAATTTTTTCTTTTCTGATATTTATATTAATTCTTGCGTCAAGTTCAAGAAAATCAAAAGGTTTTGTAACATAATCACTTGCTCCTGATTTTAATAAATCGACTTTTTCTTCAATATTATTTTTCGCTGAAATAACGATTATTGGAACTTCCGATATTTTTCTAACATTTTTACAAACTTCATTCCCTTCCATTAAAGGAAGTCCTAAATCTAAAAGGATTAAATCATAAAATTCTCTCTTTTTATCAATTTCATTCAAAGCATCAATTCCATTTTCAATTATCACAATCTCATGATTTTCCCGCTCCAGCTGTAATTTCAAAATCCTTGATATTTTTTTGTCATCTTCAACAACTAATATTTTTCCCATTTTTCCTCTTTTCAAAATTTATTTTTTGTAGTATTATTATTCGTAGTAAATATTATATTTAACATTTTACAACAAAAATAAAAGATGTAAATTAAATAACTAATAAAAATAGTAATTTTAAAAATAAAACATTAATTTTTGTTTTTTTTTTAGTCGACTAATACTAAAATTTACAAAAAGAAAAATAGAAGTTGTATTTTTGTAGACAAGAATTCTTTCCTTCTTGCTAAAAATTTATTCAGTTTAAATTCATTTTAAATTTATTTTTATGATATTATATACTTATCAAAAGATTACATCTTAGTTTTATAAAAATAAAAATTTGGTAAAATGTTGCAATTAATATTGTAATTTAAGAACAAAAACAAGTAAGGAGAAGGTGATTTTTTTTGCAATTAACAACTAATATTTTTTCTATCGACAGATTCTTTTTTAAGCATTTATCATATATTTCAGAATCAAGTATTTTTGGTCATTCAGAAAGTGTTAAAAAATTTTTTCGTTTTATTACTAACTTTGGGGAAGGATATTTTGAATTGTTACTGATTGTTGTGTTATTATCGTTCTTTTTAATAAATAAAAAGAAATATAGTCATTTAAAAAAATGTATTTTAGCAATAATCTTTACCTTGCTTTTCACTCAAATTACAGTAAACTTAATGAAAATATTATTTGCAAGAGCAAGACCATCAATAACTGTAAATCCTGAAAGATTTTATGGAATAATGACTTTAATTAAAAATAGTTCATTTCGTAAAGGCAGCTATACATCCTTTCCTTCAGGACACACGATTACAGCTTGGGGAACAATTTGGATTTTATCTTTTTATATAAAGAGCAGATTTATCAAGATTCCATTATTTATTTTAGGAATTTTAGTCGGAATTAGCCGTGTTTATTTAGTACGTCATTGGATTACTGATGTGATTGCGAGTGTTATTATTTCATATTTTATTGCAAAATTTGTATATAAAAAAATATTTAAAAATAAAGAAAAAATTGTAAAAAGAAATTTAATTTCATATTATAGAAAAATAAGTGTTAAAATTTTTAGAAGAAATGGAATATAGTTCAGAACTTTTTAGTGTTTTTAGAAAATAATCTATTAAATATTTCTAAAGACGATTTATTTGATATACAAACGAAAAAAATTTATATAGGAGAAATAACTCTAATAGTAGAAAAGGTCAATGTTTATTGGCTTTTTTTAAATTATATATAATATATATGTAATCATAAAAAAAATATATATTATATATCGTTGACACAATTTGAGATTGGTATTATAATTAAAACATAGTTGAAAAATTAAATTGGAAGAAGTTATGTCAGGAGGATAAAAAATGGGTATGAGCTTAACGTACAAGATTTTGAAAAAAAATCTTTTAAAAGGAGAATTAAAAGCAGGTAACGAAATCGCAGTAAGAGTTAATCAGACACTTACACAAGATTCCACGGGAACAATGGCATATTTACAGCTAAATGCAATGAATATTGATAAAGTAGCAACAGAAATTTCAGTGGCTTATGTTGATCACAATATGCTGCAATCAAGTTTTGAGAATGCAGATGATCATGAATTTATTAAAACATCAGCTGAAAAACATAATATTGTTTTTTCAAAACCCGGAAATGGGATTTGTCATAGATTACATTTAGAAAGATTTGGGAAACCAGGGAAAATATTGATTGGTTCGGATAGTCACACTCCTACTGGTGGAGGACTTGGAATGCTTGCGATTGGAGCAGGTGGGCTTGATGTTGCAATTGGTATGGCGAGAGGGCTTTACTATTTAAAAGTACCAAAAGTTTATAATATCGAACTTAAAGGGAAATTACAGCCTTGGGTATCAGCTAAGGATGTGATTTTGCACGTATTGAAAGAATTGACAGTAAAAGGTGGAGTTGGATTTGTAATGGAATATACTGGAGATGGTATAAAATCACTATCTGTTGAGGATAGAGCCACTATTACAAATATGGGAGCTGAACTAGGAGCTACAACTTCAATTTTTCCAAGTGATGAAAATGCGAAAATTTTCTTGGAAAAACAATCACGTGGAGAAGATTTTGTAGAGCTGCTGCCTGATAAAGATGCAGTTTATGATGAAAAATTAATCGTTAATTTAGATGAATTGGTACCGCTTGCAGCTTTTCCTCATAGCCCTGATAACGTGCATGAAATTCCAAAAGATAAAAAATTGAAAGTTGATCAAATTGCGATTGGTTCGTGTACCAACTCATCTTATTCAGATTTTATGAAACTTGCGGCGATTTTAGATGGGAAAAAAGTTCATCCAGATGTGAGTCTTGTTTTATCGCCAGGTTCAAGTAATATTATGAAAATGATTTCAGAAAATGGAGCATTGGCTAAATTTATAGCGGCTGGTGCGAGATTGCTAGAAGCTGCGTGTGGCCCTTGTATTGGAATGGGACAAGCACCAAAAACAGATGGAATTTCACTTAGAACATTTAACAGAAACTTCAAGGGAAGATGTGGAACAATGAGTGCAGGAGTTTACCTAGTAAGTACAGAAACAGCTGCTGCATCTGCAATCACAGGATATTTGACAGATCCTAGAGAGTTAGGAGAAGAAATTATCATTGAAGATCCAGAAAAATTTGAAGTATCAGATAATTACTTCATTTTCCCAAATCCTAATGAAGAGGAAGCCAAAAAGGAAAGAGAAGCTGTAAAAATTGTTATGGGGCCTAATATTCAGCCATTCCCAATTGGTGAAGAATTAAAAGACAGCTTTACTAAAAAAGTTATTCTAAAAACAGGAGATAACATTACAACAGATGACATTTGTCCATCAAACGCTGCATTATTGCCGTTCCGTTCAAATATTCCTAAATTATCTGAACACTGTTTTGAAACAATTATTCCTGATTTCAAAGAAAGAGCTGAAAAAAATAATGGTGGAATTGTTGTTGGTGGAGAAAATTATGGTCAGGGATCGAGCCGTGAACATGCTGCATTGTTGCCACTTTATCTTGGCATAAAAGCTGTTATTGCAAAATCATTCGCAAGAATCCACAAAGCAAACTTAATAAACAGTGGAATCATACCATTAGAATTTGAAAATACAGATGATTATAATAAAATTGATGAATACGATGAGTTACAATTGTCAAATATCCCAGATTCATTGGCAAATGGAAGATTTACTGTAAAAAATCTAACTAAAAATATTGAATTTCCTGCTAGATTCAATGGTTCAGAAAGAGAACTTAAAATCTTGAAATTTGGTGGATATTTGAAATTTGCTACAAGTGATGAATTTTTGAGTTAAAATGCAAGAAGTACCGTAATTCCTTATTAAAAAAATAATTTAGAAAGTGTGGAAAATATTATGAAAAAAATTACATTGATACCTGGAGATGGAATTGGATATGAAATCTCTGATAGCCTAGTAAAAATTTTTGAAGCAGCAAAAGTTCCTGTAGAGTTTGAGACTGAAAATGCAGGGTTGGATGTTTATGAAAAAACGGGAGAGCTTATACCAGAAAGTCTTTATGAAAGTATTGAAAGGAATAAGATTGCGATAAAAGGACCTATTACTACGCCGATTGGAAAAGGATTTAGAAGTATAAACGTGTATCTTAGAAAAAAATACGATTTATACACAAATTTTAGACCTTCAAGAAATTTGCCTGGAATAGAAACTCGATATAATAATATTGATTTGGCTATTTTCCGTGAAAATACTGAAGGAATCTATATTGGTGAAGAAAAATATGAAAATGAAGAAAAAACTAGTGCAGTTGCTGTGAAAAGGATTACAAGAAAAGGCAGTAAAAGAATTATTAAAAGTGCTTTTGAATATGCAAAAAATAATGGGATTTCAAAAGTAACAGTTGTTCATAAAGCAAATATTTTGAAATTTACTGATGGAATGTTTTTGGATATTGCAAGAGAAATTTCAAAAGAATATGAAAATATTGAGTTAGAAGAACTTATTATTGATAATATGTGTATGCAGCTTGTTACAAATCCTGAAAGATTTAAAGTAATTGTTACAATGAATTTATATGGAGATATCTTGTCTGATTTAGTAGCTGGACTTGTTGGAGGTCTTGGAGTTGCACCTGGAGCTAATATCGGAGATAATATTGCTATTTTTGAGGCAGTACACGGATCGGCTCCTGATATTGCAGGACAAAATAAGGCAAATCCGCTTGCGTTGTTGCTTTCCTCAATTGAAATGTTAAAATATTTAAAACTTGATGATTTTGCCAAAAATATTGAAAAAGCAATTTTAAAAACATTAACTGATGGCTGCAAAACAGCTGATTTAGGTGGAAATATTACAACTACTGAGTTTACGGATAAAATTATTAAAAATCTGAAATAGGGAGTTGTGAAAAATATGAAGAGTGATTTTATTAATGAACTGGGAGTTATGTTTATCGAAAATAATTCTATTTCAGATGATATTTACAATAAATTGAATGTAAAAAGAGGTCTCAGAAATAAAAACGGAACAGGAGTTCTCGTTGGATTAACAAAAATTGGTTCTGTTTTAGGATATTCAATTGATAAAGACGGAAAAAAGATTCCAGCCGAAGGAGAACTTTATTATCGTGGTATTCCTATAAAAAAACTCGTAGCTCAATTTAAAAAGGAAAAGACTTTTTGCTTTGAAAAGACGATATTTTTATTGCTTTTTGGAAAAGTTCCTTCTAATTTTGAATTAAAAATGTTTATTAGTACTTTGAAAGAATATCAGAACTTGCCAGATGAATTTATTGAAGATTTTATATTGAGGAAGCCGAGTACTGATATAATGAATCAGCTTCAACGGTCTGTCCTGTGTCTTTATACTTTAGACGAAAATCCAGATGATGTCAGTCTTTCAAACTTAATTGACCAATCTTTAAATTTGATTGCAAAATTTCCTAGTCTTCTTGTTTATTGTTATCAAGCATGTAATTATAAGCATTTTAACAAGAGTTTGATCATTCACAATCCAGTTGAAGAATACAGTATTGCACAAAATATCCTCCACATGCTTAGAAGTGATAATCAATTTACAGAATTGGAAGCTGAAGTGCTAGACTTGATTCTGGTTATTCATGCGGAACATGGAGGAGGAAATAACTCAACTTTTACTTCTCATGTAGTTTCTTCGACTAGAACCGATACATATTCATCAATTTCAGCTTCAATCGGAGCTTTAAAAGGACCTATGCACGGTGGAGCAAATTCGATGGTTACAAAAATGGTGGAAGATATTAAAAAAAATACTGATCCATATAATGAAGTTAGACTGAAGGAATATTTGAAAAAAATATTTAATAAAGAAACATTTGATAAAAAAGGTAGAATTTATGGTATGGGACATGCTGTTTACACAATTTCAGATCCCCGTGCTGTATTGCTAAAGAAAAAAGCTTATGAATTGGCTAAAGAAAAAAATGCACTTGAAGAATTTGAATTATTTTCAAATATTGAAAAACTTACAAAAGAAATTGGGAAAGAATTAAAAGGAGATAAATTTGAAATTTGTGCGAATGTTGATTTATACTCAGGTTTCGTATACAAACTTTTGAATATTCCACAAAATATTTTTACTCCACTTTTTGCACTTTCACGAATTGCTAGCTGGAATGCACATAGAATGGAACAAATTTTAGTTGATAAAAAATTGATTAGACCAGCATACAAGGCAATTGATGAAAATGGAAATGTCTTTTTGTAAATTTTTAGGTTAGGGAGAAAATTTTATTCTCCTTTTTTATTATAAATTTTATTATAAATTAATTTTTATTTATTCTAACCATTGTTATTTTCTCATTTATGGGATATAATAAATTGATATTTCTTGAAAGGAGATATGTCTGTGAGTAAATATAAAGAAGTTTATAATGACATAAAAGAAAAAATTACAAATGGAACATTCAAGGCAAAGGAATTTTTAGAAAGCGAATCTGGACTTGCACGTAAATATTCGTATTCTAAGGATACGATAAGAAAGGCGCTTTCTATGCTTGAATTAGATGGATATATTCAAAAAACTAAAGGGAAAAATTCAATGGTTTTAGAAAATGGACGGTTTAAAAATAGCTTATCAAATCTTAGAACTTCAAAGGAACTTAACAAAATTGAAAATATTGATATTACTACTAATTTAATTGAATTAAGCGTTGTTAGCGGAATTAAGGAAATTATAGATATTTTTGAAGTACCTGAAGAAGTTTCATTTTATAAGGTTTCACGTACTCGTATTTTGGATGGAGAAGCTCTTGAGTATGAAACAACTTATTTTGATATGAGGATTGTTCCATTTCTGGATAAAAAAATCGCAGAAAGTTCAACTTATGATTATCTTGAAAAAAAATTACATTTGAAAATATCTCATTCACGGCGTGAAATAAAATTTAGATATGCAACTGAAGATGAAAAAAAATATATGGATTTAAAGGATTTTAATACAGTTATAGTAGTTGAAAGTCACACTTACTTGTCTAATGGAACATTATTTCAATATGGTATAAATTCCTATAGACCAGATAAATTTGTATTTTCAACCATAGCAAAAAGATAGGTTGGTGAAAATTTGTGAGAATTTTAGTAATTGAAGATGAAAAAAATTTAAACAATATAATTGTAAAGAAGTTAGTGATGGAAAAATACGGAGTAGATAGTTGTTTTAATGGAGATGATGCACTTGATTATATTTTTTCCGCTGAATACGATGTTATTATTTCAGATATTATGTTGCCTGGAATAGATGGATTTGAGATTTTAAAGACAATAAGAGAAAAAGGGATAAAAACGCCAGTCTTATTGCTGACTGCATTAGATGGGATTGAAGATAGAGTTAAAGGGCTTGATTATGGAGCTGACGACTATTTAGTAAAACCATTTGCCTTTGATGAGTTAATGGCGAGAATAAGAGTGCTATTACGGAGAAATTCAACAAATGGAAATTCAAATGCAAGTAATGTATTTTCGATTGCAAATTTAACAGTAAATTGTAACTCTCACGATGTTTTTCGTGATGATGTCCCAATAAAACTCTCAACAAGAGAATTTACAATTTTGGAATATATGATACGAAATAAGGAACGAGTGCTATCAAGAGAACAAATTGAGCAACACATTTGGAATTATGATTATGAGGGCGGTACAAATGTTATTGATGTTTACATCAGGTATTTAAGAAAAAAAATTGATAAAAATTTTGAGCCTAAATTAATTCATACGATTCGTGGAGTTGGATATGTCTTAAAAGTTGAATAATTACAATAAAAAATTAAAAAAAGGACTAAAATAATAAAAATATGAAAAGATATTTTAATAACAGTTCGATACAGCTGAAAATAGGTTTGTGGTATATGGGAATTATGATTTTACTCGTAATTTCTTCATTATACATTGTATTTTATATAAGTGAAAATATTATTCATTCAAGTGTGCGGACTTATCTAAAAGATGTCGTAATTCACAGACTTGATTATTTAACAATAAAAAATGGAGAAATTATAATTGACAGTAATTTTGACACAATGATTCAAAATGTGGAAATTTCCATTTATGATAAGGATTTTAAATTTCTTTATGGAAATTCACCAAATGGATTTGAAATGGATAATAAGAAATCAAAGGATGATAAAATTATAATTGTAAGAAGTCATAATCAAAAATGGTATGTATATAATAAAATGATTAATCTTGGAAGTTATGGAAAAGTGTGGATTCGAGGAGTAATGCCTAATATTGGACAATCAAACGCTATTGAGACAGTAATCCATATTTCCTTTATAATCTTACCATTTTTTCTTATACTTTCAGCAATAGGAGGATATATTATTACAAAAAATGCCTTTACTCCAATTGAAAAAATTAGAAAAATTGCAGAAAAAATTAATGAAGGAAATGATTTATCACAACGTATTAACCTTGGTAAAGGGAAAGATGAACTTCATACACTTGCCAATACTTTTGATGTGATGTTTGATAGACTTCAGACTTCCTTTGAAAATGAAGTCCAATTTACTTCAGATGTTTCTCATGAATTACGAACACCGATCACAGTTATCCAAACACAGGCAGAATATGGAAAAAGTTACATAAATTCACTTGGAGAAGCAAAAGAATCCTTTAGAATTATTGAAAAGGAAGGGCAAAAGATGTCAAAACTGGTGTCACAGTTACTAATTTTGGCACGTATGGAACGTGGAAAGCAAAAATTGAATCTAGAGAATATCAATTTAAGTGAGCTGTTACAAATGACTATTGAAACTCAAATTTCTGCCGCAGAAGATAAAAATATGAAATTCATTACAAAAATTGTTCCTGAACTTTATGCAAAAATTGATGAGATGATGATTATGCGAGTTTTTACAAATTTAATTTCAAATGCAATTTCCTATGGAAAGCAAAATGGAACAATTACCATTGAGTTATTTTTAGGAAAGGATGAAAATAAAGTTATTAGCAAAATTTCTGATGATGGAATAGGAATACCAGAAGATGAACTGGACAAAATATGGCTGAGATTTTATCAAGTAGATCCGTCTAAGAGTGGAGATAACTCAGGACTTGGACTTTCTATGGTAAAAAAAATTGTAGAATTACATAATGGGGAAATTTTTGTAGAAAGCGAATTTGGAGCTGGGACGACCTTTACAGTAATTTTGTAAAGTTTAAAAAAATAAGTATTGAAAAAATTATCACACTAAAATGCCGATTAATAAAGATTAATATACAAAACTAAAAAATTTTTCAAAAAATTTAAAAAAATTAAAAGTTCTCATTTTTCTTTAATGTTTATATGGTATTATTATCATGTCAGAAAAAATGATACAAAGCTCAACTTAAGTATCAAACTTATTTACTCGAGTAAAATAATATCTTTTGAAAATTTGGTTAAAGATTTTATGTAAAAATGAAAAAAATATATTTATTAAGAAGGGAGAAGTTTTAGTATTATTAAATTTTAGTAATTGTATATTATGAAGAAAAAAGTAAAAGTTATAGATAAATAAACATTATAAACATTATTTAGAAAGGAAGGGAAAAAGGCTTATGAAAATTAGATTTTTAAAAATAGTATTGCTTGGAATGTTATCAGTTAGTTTATTAGTTTTTTCAGTTGGAAAGGAAAGAAGAAAAGTGACAGCAGTCAAGGCAAAACAAATTGCTCTAGCCAAAGTTCCCGGAGCGACATTTGCAAATGTCCTTGAATTTGATATGGAAAATAATGAATTTTATAAAGGGAAAATTAATTATCGAAATGTTGCTTATAATTTTGAAATAGATGTTTATACTGGAAAAGTAATTAATTGGAGTGAAGAAAAAAGTAGTGATAAATAAAAAAAGAGTTTATGGAGAAAAAAATGATAAATAGAATAATAAAAAAAGGATATATTAATTATATAATTACTTTAATAATATTTCTCCTTTCTGTCAGTTTTTTGACAAAAGGAAGCGTTATTGAACAAAAAAATGAAATAAAGTTAATACCCAAAATTAATATAAAAACTTCTGACACGCAAATAACACCAAATAAAGCAAAAGAGATTGCATTGGCACATGCTGGAATTGAAGAAACAGTTGCCAATTTCAAAAAAATTAAATTGGATAATAAAAATGGAAAATCTGTCTATGAAATAGAGTTTATTGCAAATAAATCCAGATATGAATTTATTATTGATGCAAAAACTGGTTCAATTATGAAATTTGAAAAAAGATAATTGGAGTAAATGAAAAAAGAAAGATTAAAAAATGTAAATTAAAGTATAAAAATAAAAGTGAAAAAATGAAAAAATTAAGAAGTAAAAAATAAAGACTATTTAAGATTTTAAAAATAGTCTTTTTTTATTATATCAACAAAAATTTATTATTTTATTTATTTACTGATAAACTAAAAACAAGGGATAAAGACCCCTTGCTAAAATTTATTTATTACATCATTCCAAGATAAGCTGCACCTAATATCCCTGCATCATTTCCAAGAGTAGCTGTAACAAGTCTTAAGTTTTCAAGAGTTGATGGGAATGCAATATCTTTTAGTTTTTCTTTTACACGGTCAAATAAAATATCTCCAGCAAGTGCGACTCCGCCACCAATTACAACAATTTCAGGATCTAATGTACTAAGCAAGTTTCCAATACCAAAAGCTAACTGTTCAGCTTCATAGTCTACAATTTCAAGAGAAAATTTATCATCTTTTTTAGCTGCATCAAAGACATCTTTTGCTTCTAATTCTCTACCTTTTGTCATTTCATAAAGTAAATTCTGTTTGTTTACTGCAAGACGGCTGTTTGCTTCACGAATTATTCCAGTAGCAGAAGCATAAGCCTCCCAGCATCCTTTTTGTCCGCATCCGCATAGTTTTCCATTTAACTCGATCTTTATATGTCCGACTTCTCCTCCAGCTCCGTTTTCACCGCTGACAAGTTTTCCATCGACAATAATTCCACCACCAATTCCAGTTCCAACAGCAAGTCCTAATACATTTTTATATCCTTTGGCTGCACCCTTCCACATTTCTCCAAGTGTAATAACATTAACATCATTGTCAACTTTTACTGGTTTCCCAAGATTTTTTTCAAATTCTAATGCAAGGTCAACTCCATTTTTCCAAGGAAAATTTGCCCAGAATTTAACGATTCTAGAATTTAGTACAGGACCTGGAACGCCAACACCAATTGATAAAACATTATCAAAATTGATATTGCTTCCTTCAATCTGGTTAAGCAAAATTTTTGATAATCTTTGGATTGTTTCAGAAAATCCTTCCATTGAATCAGTTTTTACAATAGTTTTGAAAATAATATTTCCCTTTTCATCTACAAGTCCAATTTTTGTATTGGTTCCTCCTAGATCAATTCCAACATAATATTTCATAAGACCTCCTAATTATAATTTTTTTATTTTATAGCAATCCTAGTTTTAAGTATCACTAAAAAATTAGGCTATATTTTATAAGCCAATCCATTGTTTCTTATATATTTTTAGTACACTTTTAAGTGGATTAACTATAGTTTTACTATGAAAGTATCGTTCAAAATCTTTTTTAAATTAAATATAAATTATTATATTTCAGTATAAGTCTACCTCATTTATTTATCATTGTCAATATTATATTAAAATTATTCTTGTGCCATTTCTTTTGATTTTTCTGTGCAGGCTTTTACTGCTTGTATCACAGTTCCTCTAAATTTTCCGTCTTCTAGTGCTTTTAGAGCTGCAATCGTAGTTCCTCCAGGGGAAGTTACTTCATCTTTCAAAATACCTGGATGTTTTTTTGTTTCAAGTATCATTTTAGCAGAACCTAAAACGGTTTGAGCAATGATTTTATAAGCCTTTTCTCTTGGCATACCTTCTAGAACGCCTCCATCAGCAAGAGCTTCTATAAATACATAGACGTATGCTGGAAGAGAACCGCTAATTCCAGTATAAACATGCATAAGTTTTTCTTCGATTTCTATACTTTTTCCAAAACTATCCAGTAATTTGAAGATTATTTTTTTTTCAGTTTCTTCAATGTTTGGATTAAATGAAACTGCTGTCATTCCTTCCATTACTTGAGCAGGTGTATTTGGCATAGTTCTTACCACTTTTTTATCACTTCCAATATTTTTTTCAATAAAATTAATACTAATTCCAGCTGCAATTGATAAAATTATAGTATTTTTATTCAATTTATCTTTAATTTTTTTCAAAACTATTGGTACAATATTTGGTTTTACCGAAAGAATAATAATATTACTTTTTTCCACAAGTTCATTTTCAGTTTTCGCCTTTTTCACATCATATTCCTTCACTAATTTTTCAACTTTTTCTTGATTTAAGTCAAAAACAGTTATATTATTACTTACAAGAAAATTAGAAGTTATAACACCTTTTAATATCGAGCATCCCATATTTCCAGCTCCAATAATTCCTAATTCCACCTTAAATCAGCTCCTTTTTTTAATCTTTTACTTTAAAAATCTTTTTACTTTTTTTATAAATAGTTTCATTAACTCCCAATTTTAAATTTACAAGACATGCTATTACAAAAAAATAATCTGAAAGCCTATTTATATATTGAAGTCCAATTTTGTTTATTTTTTCATTTTCTTCAATTACAGCAACCATTCTTCTTTCAAGATTTCGTGTATTTGACCGAATCAAATGAAACATACTAGAAATTTTGCTTCCACCTGGAATTATAAAATACTCAAGTTTAGGAAGTAGTGGAATATATTCATCCATCCTTTGTTCAAGCCACTTCACATCATCAATTTTTTGCTTATATTCTCGCAGTCCATGAGGTATTGCAAGATCGCTTCCACAGTCAAATAATTGCTGCTGAATATTTTCACATTCCTTGCGAATTTCTCCCAAAACTTTATTTAATTTATCATTTTCTCGAATTTCAGCTACAATAACTCCAAGTAGTGAACAGACTTCATCCATTGTTCCGTATGCCTGCACTCTCACATTAGTTTTGCTCACATGTTTTCCACCAGCAAGCCTTGTAAAGCCTTCATCACCATATTTTGTGTATATTTTCATAAATTCTCAACTTTCTTTAATATATTTTTATTATTTTACAATAATTTTTTAATTTTTAAATTTCATATAAATTATCTATAAATTCATCAAAATTATCCGCTATTTTTATAACAAATGTAAATGCGTAATAAAAATAAATTCCTCCATTCACTTTGTGTAAAAGAAAAATTTCATCTTCTTTATTTTCAATTAAATCAAGCGGAATCAAATCATCTCTTAATTTTTCCTCGTTATCTAATCCAATATGAGGAGAATGTTTCCAATTTTCCACACATTCCTCTAAAACTCTATCTTCAAAGAATAATCGCCATACACTTAATAATTTTTTATCACAAAAAAAGGCTTCTATTTCTTCATTAAACATTTCTTTTTCTTCTTCATCTTCCAAATCGTAAGCATCTTTATACATTTCGCATAAAATTTCTTTAATTTTTTCATAAGTTTCATTTTTTAATTTATAACCATATTTTCCAGAACAATAAATAGCGTCATTTTCTTCTATCAATTTTCTGTATTTATTTAACCCTAATTTATCAAGTAATTCTGTTGATAAATATTTTCTTTCATCAAAATTTTTTCTTTTATCCAGTTCAAAATACTCCATCGTTTTTTATATTTTCTCCTATTTATTATTATTTTTTTTATTTCATTTGCTAACAATTTCCACGCTTTTTCTATAAAATATTAGACCAATATTTACTTTTCCTTATTTTTCCAATAATCCTACTACCTCAATATGCCCAGTCTGCGGGAACATATCCACAGGAGTAACTTTTGTTAATACATACCCATTTTCAGCCAAAATCTTCACATCTCGTGCAAAAGTGGCAGGATTGCAGGAAATATAGACAATTTTTTCGATTTTATTCTGTACAACACTTTTTAAGGCTGATTCTTCAATTCCTCGTCTTGGCGGGTCAAAAACTATTGCTCCGACATTTTCTCTCTTCAAAATTTTTGGTAGTTCTTTCTCAACTTTTCCATTTACAAATTCTACATTTTGAATGGAGTTTTCATAAGAAGTTAGCTTTGCAGCAAGTGTTGAACTTTCTACACTTTCAATTCCAATAACTTTTTTTATGTTTTTGGAAAGCATCATTGCAATTGTTCCAGTCCCTGAAAATGCATCAATTACTGTTTTTTCATAAAATTTATTATTTTTTTCTTCATTTAGAAATTCAATCGCTGTATCATACAATTTAAGTGCTTGTTTTTTATTAATTTGGAAAAATGAATTTGGATAAATCTTGAATTTTAATCCTTCCATTTCCTCTTCCAAATACTGGCTTCCAAATAAATGGACATTTTTACCTAAAATTACGTTATTCTGTTCAGTTTTTACAGAAATATAGATTGATTTTATGCAGTCATTTTCATCATACATTTCTTCCAGTACTTTTGAAAGCTGATTATACTGCGAATTTTTATTTACGACAACAACTATCATAACTTCATCTTTTTCATTATTTCTAACCATTATCTGCTTCAAAAATCCAGTATTATTCACTTCGTTAAAAACTTTAAATTCCTTTTTTGTACCTGCAAAACTATTTATTTTCTGCAAAAATTTATCAATAATTATTTTGGCAATTTCTGATTTTAGAAGACTTTCTTTAGCTGAAAACACATTGTGGGACTTTCTTGAATAAAATCCCGTCTGAATAATTCCATTTTTTTTGAAAAATGGCTCAGCCGTCTTGTTTCTATAATTAATTTTTTTATCACTTCCAATAATATTTTCAATTTGTAAATTTTCCAAATCAATTTCAGCAATTTTCTTAAGTACTTCTTCAAGCATCTTACCCTTATATTCAAGCTGTTTCTCATATTTAAGCATTCCAAAATCACAGCCATCAAAATCCTCAAAACTAATTTTGGACAAATCCTCAATTCTGTCTTTTGATGGTTCAATTATCCTAGTTATAAGCCCTCTTGCATACGACTTCTTTACCGAGATAATCTCCACTTCCAATTTATCTCCTGGCACACTCATCGGCACAAATACTGTAAATCCATCAATTCTCCCAAGTCCTTCTCCACCAAACACTATTTTTTCTATCTCAATTTCCAGTTTTTGCCCAACTTCATAATTGTTTTTTATTTTATTCATCTTATTCCTTTTTTATTTTAAATATTCCAAAATATTTTTCAATTGTAATCCCATTCCAATTTTTAAACTTTCCTCATCAATATTAAATTTAGGATGGTGCAAATCATAGATTAAACCTTTTTCTTCTATTCTTGTTCCTAGTCTAAAAAAACATCCAGGAATTTCATTTAAAAAATAACTTACATCTTCAACATCCATTCTAGGCTGCTTTATTAGTTCCAAAGCATTTTTACCATACAAATCAATAATATTATTTTCCACTCTTTTTGTCATTTCGTCATTATTAATTACAGGTGCATAACCACGTACAATATCAACATTTGCTGTTCCACCTAATGCTTCTACAAATTTAGGCAAGTCTCTTTCCAATGTTTCAATTATAAATGTTCGTGTTTCTTCGGACATTGTTCTAGCTGTTCCCTTCATTTCCACTTTGTCACAGACAACATTATCAGCAAAACCTCCATTAAATGCTCCAATTGTAATTACAGACTCTTCTCTTGGGTCAATTCTTCGGCTAACTATTGACTGTAGGTATTCCATAACTTTTGCTCCGATTAAAATTGCATCTACTCCTTTGTGTGGTAATGCAGCGTGGGCAGAAGTACCATTTATCGTAAGGTGTATTCTTGCTGATGAAGCATGTGCTTTTCCATACTTTATCCCAATTTTCCCAAGTTCTATTTCTGGAGCCATGTGTAATGCAAAAAAAGCATCTATTTTTTTATCTTTTTCCTTTTCAAATTCCAATGCTCCAGCTTTTATCATTCTGTCTGATCCTCCAGAAGTTTCCTCGGCAGGCTGAAAGAAAAATCTTACAGTTCCATTCCATTTATCCTTATTTTCTGCTAAAATTTTTGCTACTCCAAGTTGAATAGTTGTATGTGCATCGTGTCCGCAGGCATGCATTTTCCCAATATTTTTTGACTTGTACTCAACTTCATTTTCTTCCAAAATTGGTAATGCGTCAATATCTGCACGAGTAGCAACTGTCTTATTTTTCATATTTTCTTTGTCATTATAAATTGTCGCAACCACTCCAGTATTTATGATTTCAAAAAATTCAATCCCATTTTCCGTCAAAAATTTCTTTATTAATTTACTCGTTTCAATTTCTTCATCCCCAAGTTCAGGGTTTTCGTGAATAGTTCTTCTAACTTTTACCATTTCATGATAAATTTTATCAACATTTTCTTTTATAAACTTATTTATCTCTTGTGAATTCATTTTTTCTCACTTCACTTTCTAAAAAATTATATAACTTCATTATATCAAAAAATATTGGCTTTGTAAATTTTTGAGAAATAAATAAGTATTTAATATAGATCCTTATACTAAATCGCATTTGAAAAATAGAAAATATATTTTATTTATTCCATTGCAAGAGGTCAAGACTTACTGCTAAATAGAATTTATAATAAATCCATTAATCTAATAGGAAATAGTATTAGTAGTTTTTAAGATAAAATTTTCTAGAGTTCTAACTGCAACATCTAAAGCTGTAAATTCTTTATTAGAAATATTTTTTATTTTCCTTTTCTGTAAAGTTTTTGTTTTTTGTTTTTAATTTTACTACGATTTTCGAGATAATCAAATAGATGATTATTTCATAAAAATATATGTTATAATAATATTAATAAAAACTTATCAAAAAAATTCAAAATTCAATAGACACAAAAAGGAGCAAATATGAAAAAATTAAACATCAAAATAGAAGAAAAAGAATGTATTTTATATACAAACCAAAATCAAAAGATAGAATATATTTTAATACATCCTGTCGATGAGCATGATATGAAACTTTTAGACAATGAAGTGAAATATATTTATGAAAATACGGATAAAAATTTTAGTTTGGTAGCTTTCAAAATAGAAGACTGGAATAGCGAGCTGACACCTTGGGAAATGCCACTTCTTCGTGGAAAAGGAAATTTTGGCGATGGAGCTGGTAAAACATTAGAATTCATAAAGGATAAACTGATTCCAAGTTTGGCAGAATTTATGAATATTCAAGAAAAGAATGTGAAGTATATTTTAGGTGGATATTCTCTTGCTGGGTTATTTTCACTTTGGAGCGGTTATCAGACAGATATTTTTGATGGAATAGCTGGAGTTTCACCATCGGTTTGGTATAAGGATTGGCTAGATTTTGTGAAAAATAATAAGATTTTGGTAAAAAATGTTTATTTAAGTCTGGGAGATTTAGAAGAAAAGACTAAACATCAGGTTTTATCGAAGATTGGGGATAATATAAGGGAATATTTTGAGATTTTGAGAAATTCTGAAGATTTGGAAAAATGTATTTTGGAATGGAATGAGGGGAATCATTTTAGGGATTCTGATATACGAATGGGAAAAGGATTTGTATGGATTACAGAAAATTGTTGATTTTATTAATTTAAATAATTTAACTCCCCTAAGGGTAGAGGTAGAGGTGAAATTCGATATTTTTCGACTATCTAGTCAGTCTGTAAAATAACTAGAAGTATCGCTGTTCATTGCTATAAATAAAGTATGAGTTATTGGAACTCATTAAAATTATTATAATAAAAAACAAAGAGAGTTTCAAAACTCTCTTTAAATTGGTCTTTTTTTAACAATGAATATAAGTTTTTTATTTCATTTATTAAATTAATTATACAATATTTTTTTATGAAAAGCAATAATATTGTATTTTCTAACTATTTTTCAAATTTCACCTCAAATTCTTTCCCAAAAAATGCAATCCCAATTTTCAAGACTTTCTCAATCCCAGTATTTTTCAAAACATAACTATATCCTTTCTCATCAATTTGATTCAACGCAACTTCACATTCCTTTTCAAGTTTTTCATGAATTTTATCATTACTTAAATTTTCTGTCCCATTAATAATTTTCAATTCAATAATAATTCCTTCTTTTCCTTCCAAAATATTTTTAGGTTTTAAAAGTAAATCGTATCTTCCTTTTCCCGCAAAATTATTCGATGTAATTTCGTATTCATTTTTCAAAATTAAAACCAATCCTAGCATCAACCCGTGATAAAATTGCTCTTTGTAAGTTCCACTCACATCAAATATTCCAGTATTTTCCAATAAAATTTCTTTTAGATATTTTTTGAAATTTGAAATATCTCCTTTTCTTAAAGCATCTGACATATACAAAAATTTTTCATAATCGTCAAAGTATATCTCTATAAACATTTCCGAAAACATTTTCAATATCTCTTCATTTGGTATTTTCAAATAAACATCATTTTCATTGTATTTTTCTGCCAAAGTCAAGTAACCGCTATGAAAAAATAAATTCCAAATATTTTTTTCAAAATTAGCTTCCAAATTACCAAAAGTCATATTATCATTAATAATTTTTAAGATATTTTTTTTATCCAGAAGTTTTGTGAAATCATCAAAAATACTGTCTCTTAGCTTTTTCAAATATAATTTAATAAGAGCATTTCCACTTGTATTTACCCAATAAGGTTTCAATTTTCCATTTTTTAAAAAGTTGACAATAGACCATGGATTATAAACTTTCCTATTTCCAAATAAGTACCCATTATACCATTTTTGGACATCTTTCAATTCATATTCCAAACCAAAATCTTCGACTGATTTCTCCACTTCGTTTTCCATAATTCCAAAATATTCTGTAAACTCATCATCTAAAATTGTATGAACTTCTAAATTATTCAATCCAGAAAAAATATTTTCCTTAGCAACCCTCAAAATCCCAGTCATAACTCCCATTTCAACATACTCGTTATCTTTTAAAACTAATCCATAAAAACTTTTAAAAAAACTTATGGCTTTTTCATAATTCTCTTTTATATACGAATTTATTATAGGCTGATCATATTCATCAATCAACACAATCACCTTTTTTCCATAATATTCATACAAATATTTTGACAGATTGAGTAAAGAAGTCTCCCATTCTACCGAATCTAATCCTCTTCGCACAGAATTAAATTCTTCAATTTCAATTTCATCCATTTTTTCAATTAAAAATTTATAATCTGAATATAACCTTTTTACAATTCCTTTGATAGCCTTGAATCCATTTTCCCAGTTTTCTTCATCATAATTTCTGAATGAAACCGAAATCACAGGAAAATTTCCCTGCATGTCAAAATACTCACTTTTAGAAATATGCAAACCTTCAAACAATTTTCTATTCTCATTTTTATTCTTAACATCAAAAAAGTATTTAAGCATCGACATATTCAATGTTTTTCCAAATCGTCTAGGACGAGTAAACAATTTCACCTGAGAGCCATCTTCTAAAATATTTTCTATAAATTTTGTTTTATCAAAATAATAGTAATTTTTTTCAATAATGTCTTTAAAATTGGATATTCCAATTGGCAGTTTTGTTTTTTTGCTGTTTTTCATATCGAATATCCCCTCCTTTCATTTTTACTAATCATTAATATCCATTTCTTCAAACTTCTTCGGATTCTCCCCTTCCATTTTCTTCCCTTCAAAATAAACATTACTCCTATCTTTCCCATATTTGCCTCTCATTGTCACTTCAAAGCTATCTATATCCGCTCCATTTATTTTCACAAATTTTTCTCCATTCAAGAAATAAACTCCATTTTTATCTTTAAAATAATTGGAGCTATCCACTGGAGATTCGATTCTTTCAAGAGTTTTTAAATCAATATTTTTGCTGTCGAGTGGAATTATTTTATCTTTCTGGTTTTCACTTTCTAGCAATTTGTAAGCTCCATTTTTGTCAATCAAAATTTTGTCATACGAAATTCCGCCATCAAAATAGTTAAAGTTATTTGAACTGATTTTCTCCAATTTCTTCCCTCGATAAAACACACTATTTTTATCTTTTATCCAAAGCCCGTCTATTCCTTCGGCACTCTTAACATCTATTCCTTTTACTTTTTCTCCTTCAAAATAAACATTGTTTTTGTCTTTTGCAATAAAAGTATAATTTTCGTTTTCATATTTAAATGAATTTGGATCTGCTCCTTCTATTTTCTTAAACTCATTTTCTCCAAAATAATAGAGATTTTTATCGTCTTTATAATAATTTCCGCCTATTTCTTCAAAATTTTCAAGATTGACTTTTTCATTGATTGGAATTAATTTTATCTCATTTTTTTCTTCATCTTCGTCGATTTTATAAAGTCTATTTTTATCCTTTATAAAATTAAATACTATTTTTTCAAAACTTGCAGCATCGATTCCATCCAATTTTTTATTTTTATAATAAATATTATTTTTATCTTTCGCAAAATTATAATCCAAGTCTTTGAATGTTTTTAGGTCAGCATTTTCTATTTTATGTAAATTTCCAGAATCCTCGTAGTAAATACTATTTTTATCTTTAAAATAATAATCGCTATCATCAACTTTTTTAAAACTTCTCAAATCCAATCCTTTTAAGTTCAACTTTCTAGTTTTTATTTCTGAATTTTCATTTTCTTCTGAAATATTTTCCAAAAAGTACACTCCATTTTTATCTTTTATCATTTCATAGTTTAATGTTTCGAATGTCTTTGGATCAATTCCATCCATTTTGTACCCAAAAATATAAAGATTTTTATCATCTCTTGCAAAGTTACCATTAATAATTTCAAATGTCTTTGGATCTGCATAATTCAATTTTTCAAGTTTCATTTTGTCATCTCTATCGTTCAAAAAATATATGTTATTCTTATCTTTGTAATATTTGTTGTAAAAATCCCCCAAAAATTCAAAAGTCGGAATGTCAACTCCTTTTGTATCTAAAACTTCCACTTTATAAGTAATTCCATCACTTTCTCTATCTAAATAATAAACATTCTTATAATCTTTCACAAAATTAAACTCATTATCTAATATTTCAAACCCTTTGGAACTCACACCTTCCAATTTTTGATTTTCAATAAAAACACTATTTTTATCTATTGAAATAATTCCAAGCTCGAATGTAGATGGATCTGCTCCTTTTAATATTTTTAAAGTTTTCTTCTCACTATTTTCATCTGTGTCCACATAATAAATAGCATTTTTATCTCTATAATAAAATCCTTCATAAATATTTTCAAAAGTCACAACATCAATATTAAGATTTTTAATCGGCTTTATTTTAACTTTATCGTTATTATTTACAGAAATTTCATAAACATTCTTCTTATCTTTCAAATAAATATCATTAAAGATTTTAAGCCCATCTAGTCCTACAAAATCCAACTTTTCTCCAAAATAATAAACATTTTTCCTATCTGTTCCATAATTTCCGTTTACAACTTTAAATGTATTCCTATCAGCATTTTTCACAATTTTTATTTTTCCATGCTCATTGTCCACAAAGTAAACATTTTTCCCGTCTATCAAATAATTACTAAAAGTAGAATTTCCATCATCCAAATATTCCAAATTATTTACATCAATTTTTAAATTAATTTTCTCAAGTTTTCCATCAGAAAAATAATAAATATTATTTTTATCTTTTATAAAATCATTCAATTCAATTATTTTTTCAGCACTTTGAATATTAATATCACTTTTAATTTTTTTCAAGTCGTTATCCGAATGATAATAAAAACTATTTTTATCTTTATACAAATCGTATATCTCAAAATATTTAAATGTATCATAATCAATGTTCAAGCCATTTATTTTCTTTATTTTAAATTTTTCTTTTTCATCACCATTTGATTCATAATGAGAATTTCTTGCGTTTACAGTAATCAAATAATAATCCTTTCCATTTTTAAGAATATAGCCGTTATCTCCTAATTCTTCAACAATTTTAGCATTATTTGAAGGAATTCCATCTATTTTTTTCCCAAAATAATAAATTCCATTTTTATCCTTCCCAATTTCATTATTCAAAATATCAAAACTATTCCTATCAATATTTTTCAACACTTCCAAGCCAGAATTATAATTAAAGTCAGAATAATCATTTTTTAAAGTAAAAACATTATTTTTATCCCTAAAATAGTAGCTCTCTCCCATTCTCTCAAAAGTTTTTGCATCTGCATTTTCAATGTCTTTATGCCTATCGATATAAAAAACTCTATTCTTATCTTTCGCTATCCCATAGTCAAAATATTTAAAACTTGCAATATCTACATTTTCCAGTTTTTCTCCTTCGTTGTAAACATTATTTTTATCTCTAGCAATAGAATATCCTAAAATTTCAAAAGAATTCCTATCCGCTCCTGTTATTTTTTTCAAATTATCTTTATCCATATAAACATTGCTTTTATCTACATAATAGTCTGTGTAGGAATCTTTAGCGTTCTCTAAAACTTTAAAACTTTTCACATCAAGTCCGTCAATCGAAACTTTTCTCGTTTTTATTTCACTACTTGAAAAATAAGGAAACGAATCAGTTTCAAATTTATACAAATTTTTGTCATCTTTCACATATTTTGTATCCAAAATCTCAAATCCTTTAGGCGAAACATCTTTTATCTTTTTTCCAAGAAAATAAGCATTCTTGCTATCTTTTCCAAAAAATCCAATCGTTTCCATTTCATCTTCTCCCACATTCTCAAAAGTCTTTGCATCCGTACCTTTCACTTTCGACTTAATTTCAAGATATGGCATTTCATAATAAACTTCCCCATTTTCCTTAAAATATTCAGCATTTGCAATAGTTCCAGCTAAAATAAATAAAACTAATATTTTTAATAAATTTTTTCTTTTCATAATACTTGCTCCTTTTTTATCTTATCAATCTTTTATTCTCTTTCTATTTTTATAAGATTCATATTGTCATCAATTTTATAAAACTCATTATTATATTTTATTTCATTGTCTACAATTTTAAAGTAATTTGGATTAACATTATTTAACTTTTTCCCTTGATAATAAACATTGTTTTTATCCTTTGCATATAAGTATTCAATAACTTGAAAGGTTTTGTAATCAGCATTTTCTATCTTTTTTATTTCTACATTTTCTTCATCCACATAATATACATTCTTTTCATCTTTTATATATTCATCACTTTTTTCGCCATTTTTTTCCTTCAAAAATTTAAGTGTTTTCATATCAGCTTCATTTTTAAATTTAATAAGCGTTTTTCCTTTTTTTATATCATCAGTATCGTCATAATAATAAAAATTATTTTTATCTTTATAAACCCTCATGGAAAAACTTTCAAAAGTATCCTTGTCACTCGGAAAATCCATTTTTTTAGCATATATTTTTTCATTCGAATTATTTTCATAAACAAGATAAAAATCATTCCCACTTTTAATGATATTGTCAGGAACACTGCTTAACAAAGTCCAAAACTCAAAATTATTCGGACTTACACCTTTCACTTTTTGTCCATAAAAATACAGATTATTCTTATCTTTAGCATAAAAATAGTCCAAATAAACAAACGTCTCTAAATCAACTTTTTCATCAATTTTTTCCATATCAAAATAAGCATTGTTCTTATCTTTAAAATAATAATCTCCAACTGATTTAAGCGTTTGTGTATCCACATCTTTCAATTCCTTTTTTTCATCAGCATCAAAAACCATTTTCTCATCCTTCACAAAATGACTTCCAAATATTTTAGCACTTTTAGGATCTATTTTTTCAATCTTTTCCCCTTCATAATAAATATTATTCTTATCTTTTGCAAAATCATTTTCCAATATTTCAAATGATTTTTTATCTATATTTTTTAATATTTTAGGTTTTTCTTCGCTCCATTCACGATAATAAATTTCTCCATTTCTTTTTATATATTCTGCATTTGCAAGACTTCCTACTAAAATAAATAAAATCAAAATTTTTAACAAATTTTTTCTTTTCATAATACTTGCTCCTTTTTTATTTTTAATTTTTAACAGATCTATCCGATAATTCCTTTTTTTACTTTTACAATCGCCTAAAATTTATTTTTCTAATTCCAAAACTCTAATTCATTTTCTTCCATAATTTCTTTATCTTCATTCCCGCTAATATCTAACAAAATATCATCAATTCCCAAGTTTTTTTTCAAAATAATATAAAAGATAAAAATAATATTTTATTTATCTTGCAAAAAATTTTTTAGTTTTTTATTTAATAGTCCTAAATCTCTCTAAATTTAAACAAATTTATTATTTAGTGAGTAGCAGCATAAAAAGGCATAAGTAATCTAACTCCTTCTAAAAATTTCTCAACAAGCTCATCCAAACTCTCAAATCTTTCAATCTCTTCCACATCGAACTTAACCAAAACTTTCCTAATTCCCCCATTTTTCCACTCTTTAAGAAATCTTTCTCTATTACTTTCATTCCCCTCAAATCTATCTAAAGCACAATTTTCCTTACTTTTCGCAAATTGCACAAAATAATAAAGCGGTTCATTAATTGGCACTTCCAAAACTTTATTCTGATTCTTAAGAGTATTTTCACCAATTTTTCTTTCAACAAAACTCACTTCAAGCGAAATCCCAACTTTTCTAGTTCTTTCATTTTTAAAAACTCTCAAAGCAATTCCAGATTCAGTATCGCTATCCCCATCTTGCCGCAAAAACACCCAAAGATAAGGTCTTGCAATTTGAGCCTGATTCATCCAGCTGCTAACTTTCTGCAAATGAAATCCATCCGTTTTTTCTTCCAAAGCCTTTGCAATTTCCGTAAAAACTTTTCTAGCACTTTGTCCGTTTTTTCTAAAAAGCTCCATATCTTCTTTTAAATCTCCAGCTTTTTCAGGTTTTATATATTTTTTTCTTTCATAATTTGTATATTCAATTAATGGTTTGTAATTAAATTTTTTTGTCATATTAATCATTCCTTTTCTCTATAAGATATTTTTGTTTTAACAAATTTTTTCAAAATTTTAATATTGAACGATTTTGCTATTTAATACTAAATTCCAATTTAAAAACAGAAATTCTAACAAATTTATTATTTTAACAAGGAATAGCGTAAATGTAGCTTGAGTTCAATTTTAAAACAGGTTTTCTATAAAATTATAACATATTTTTCAAAATTTCTAAAAAATTTTAATTTAAGTTTTAGATTATTTTTGATTTCAAATTTTTAATTATCAAATGTTTTATTTTTATATTAAATTAATAAAATTTTAAAAAAAAATTGATTTTTTGAAAAAATGTTGTATAATATAATTAAAAATAGTTTCAACAATTAGATTAATTTCAGGGGGAGAAAAATGAAAATAAAAGGGGATAGCAATGGGTTTACGCTTATTGAGGTTTTGTTGTACATTTCGATTATGGCGATTTTGTTTATGATGATTTCTGTGAATTTGCAGAAGCAGAGGCAAAATCAGGAGTTTGCAATTCAGAAGAGGAATATTAGCCAGTTTATTAGGAAAATTCAGCAGTATGCACAACACAATAGGAAGGAATATGTGCTGGATTTTAAGATATCCGAAAAGATGGCTTATTTTTTAGATGAAAAAAATGGGCAAAAGGATATTATTGATAAAATGGAGATTTCCAAAAACTTATCTTATATGACAAATAATTCCAATAAAAATGCTGATTTTAAGAGAAGAACTACAAATGAAGGAAATTTTGAAAGGGGATTTTCTATTTATTTGTTAGACAAAAAAGGCGAAAAAATTTATTATAGAATTTCCACAAACACAATAAATGCTGCGAAATATCCAATTATAAGCATCTACAGGGCTAAAAAGCCGATTAATCTTTCAGATGACTACTTAAAGGCTAATTTGTGGGAGGAGGAAATTTAAGATGAAAAAAATGGGCAAAATTGAGGATAATGAATTAATAGAAGAAAGCAATAAAAAAAGAGATTTTAAAAATATAAGTTTTCGTAAAATTGTGAAAAAGTCAGATAGAAAAGAAAATTTTAAAAATTATGAGAGTACAAAAATAAGTAAAAATAGTGGCAGCAATAAAACTCGAGAAAATGTAACTAAATTTGAAAATAAGGAATTTGATAAATATATTCTGGAAATGAAAAAATTGAGGGAGAAAGAGGCTAGGAAAAAGTATATAAAATCTGAACTTCTACGAAGAAAACAAAATTTACTCAAGTTTTTTAATATGAAAATTGGAATTGAGGAAGTGAAAAGAACTTGGCAATTTGGGATTTTTCTTCTATTAGGGATTTTTTTGTTTATGTTTTATCTGAATTTTGTTACTTTTAAGGAGGAACTTTCTGGAGAAAAGATATTTTATGTGAAAATTGACGGAAATCGTGGAAGTGTCTTGAAGGTTAATAATAAATATTTGAAAAATCAGGCGAGCATTGAAAATAAGAAGGGGCTTGAATATGGATTTTACCTTATGCGGTATAAAATTAGGAAGGTTATAAGTAAAAATGGAAATGTTAAAATTGATGGGAAAATTTTGGGATATAAGGAATCACGGCTGAATGGAATTCGGAAATATATCTTGAATATTTTTGATGAATTGTTTATAACTGATGAAAATTTGTATGCTTTTTCACGTGCTGCAGTTTTAGGGGAAAAAGCAGAAGTTTCTAAAGATATGAAAGACAAGTTTAAATACACAGGACTGGCTCATTTAATTGTAATTTCTGGAACTCATATAAGTCTAGTTGTGATTGGGATTGTGAAAATTTTGGATGGGCTGTCGTTGGGATACAGGTTTAAGTATTTAATGGCACTTGTGGCACTTACTTTCTATTGTGCATTAATCGGATTCTCTCCAGGGATTTTACGTGCCTATATTATGGGAGCGATGATGATTTTAGCAAGAATCCTTTTTGAAGAAGAGGAAAGTAAAAAATCTCTACTAGTATCATTTATTGTCATAATCGTGTTAAATCCCTATTCAGTTTTTGATATTTCAATGCAGCTTTCTTATGCCGCAGTTGTAGCAATAATCTTTGTAAATCCTGAATTTAAAAAATTTTATCAGGAAAAAGTTTTGGATAAAATAAAAAATGAAGTTTTAAGAAATATCGTTGATTTGATATTTTTAAGCCTGACAATCCAAATCACAAGTATTCCACTATTTTTATATTATTTTGAAAAATTGCCATTATTCTCATTTTTACTGAACATTGTAGGAATTCCAATTGGAACAGTTGTTATACAATGCCTATTTTTTGTTGTACTTTTAAATATTTTTAAATTATCATTATTCAATGGAATAGTAGTTTTTGTAACTGAAATTATTTTCAAAGCATTTGAAGGATTTATTTATGCTGGAAGTAAAATACCGCTTTTACAGCTTAATATCAATGGAAAGGCTCCTTTGTGGACAGTTTTTTTGTATTATGGAGTATTATTTTTCACAACGTTTTTTGTAATGCCTTTATTTACTGCAAAAATTAATATAAATGAAAATTAATATATAGATTATAAGTTCAAAATCAAAAATAATAAATATGTTTTCTAACTCTTCATTTCGTGATATAATAATAAATAACTATGAAAATTTGAAAGGATGATAAAATATGAGTTTACCAAAATGTCCAAAATGTGGATCGGAATATGTTTATGAGGATGGAAATATGCTAGTTTGCCCAGAATGTTTTTATGAATGGGCAGAAACTGAAGAAGAAAGCAGTGATGAAGCTGTAGTAAAAGATGCAAACGGAAATATCTTGCAAAATGGAGATAATGTTACGATTATAAAGGATTTAAAAGTAAAAGGTGCTTCATCAGATTTAAAGAGAGGGACAAAAGTTAAAAATATAAGATTAATTGATGATGGAATTCATAATATTGATTGTAAAATAGATGGTTTTGGGGCAATGAAGCTGAAATCGGAATTTGTTAAAAAAATATAAAAAATAGAATTGGAGAAAGAATGAAATCAGGATTTATAACAATCGTTGGGCGTCCAAATGTTGGGAAGTCTACGCTTATGAATAAGCTTGTGAAGGAAAAGGTTGCGATTGTGTCGGATAAGGCTGGGACAACTAGGGATCAGATAAAGGGAATTGTGAATATTAATGAAAATCAGTTTATATTTGTAGATACACCAGGGATTCACAAACCTAAGCATTTACTTGGGGAACATATGACAAATGTGGCATTGGAAGCACTTGAAAATGTGGATTTGATAATGTTTATGCTGGATGGAACACAGGAAATTTCGACTGGAGATATTTTTGTCAATGAAAATGTGAGAAGTGTGAAAACACCGATTGTTCTTGTCATTAATAAAATTGATAAAATGTCGGATGAGGAAATTGAGGAGAAGAAAAAGGAAATTCATGAAAAATTGGGAGAGTTTGATGAAATAATAACTATTACGGCGGAATATGCGATTGGGATTCATAAAATATTTGAAGTTGCTGAGAAATACTTGTCAAATGATGTGTGGTTTTATCCAGAAGATTACTATACAGATTTGCCAGTAAATAAAATCGTTGTGGAAACAGTCAGAGAAAAAATTTTACATCATACGAAAGATGAAATTCCGCATAGTGTAGCTGTGGAAATTATTAATGTGGAAACAAAGCCTACAATTAGAAAATATGATATAAATATTTATGTTGAAAGAGATAGTCAAAAAGGTATTATTATTGGAAAAGATGGGGCTATGCTTAAGAAAATTGGGATAGAGGCTAGACGTGAGATTGAGCATTTGATTGATTTGAAAGTCAATTTAAAATTGTGGGTGAAAGTTAAGAAAAAGTGGAGAAAAAACAAGAAATTTCTTGATGAAATGGGGTATAAAATAAAATAGCAACTTTAGTTATTTTTTTAATTAGACTTGCTTGGCAGTTTAATATTCTTTCTCTTTAACAAGAGGTCAAGATACCTTGTCTGACAGTAGAGAAAACAAGAAAAATTAAATTGTAGAAACCTGTATTTATTTACATTTTTTGATTTTTACAAATGACTAATACTATATAAGAAAGAAGGAAAAGTAGAGATGGATTTTAAAATACATTCAAAATTTCAGCCGACTGGAGATCAGCCTCAGGCTATCCAAAAAATTGTAGAAAACTTGGAAGATGGTATTACAGATCAGATTTTGCTTGGGGTTACGGGTTCAGGAAAGACATTTACAGTTGCGAATGTTATTGAAAAAATAAATCGTCCAGCTTTGATAATGGCACCAAACAAGACACTCGCAGCACAGCTTTACAATGAATATAAGCAGTTTTTTCCTGAAAATGCTGTTGAATATTTTGTGTCTTATTACGATTATTATCAGCCTGAAGCGTATATTATGCAAACTGATACGTATATTGAAAAAGACTCTTCAATTAATGATGAGATTGATAAATTGCGGCATGCGGCAACAGCGGCACTTTTGAACAGAAGAGATGTTATTATTGTGGCTTCGGTTTCGGCAATTTATGGATTGGGGTCGCCAGAGGCATATAAAAAGAGATCAATTCCGATTGATGTAGAGACAGGGTTTGAGAGAAATGAGCTTATAAAAAGGCTGATTTCACTTAGATATGAGAGAAATGACATTGCCTTTGAGCGTGGAAAATTCCGTGTGAAAGGGGATATTCTTGATTTACATCCGTCTTATCAGGATACAGGGTACCGTTTTGAATTTTTTGGAGATGATTTGGAAAGCATTTCAGAGATTAATACGCTTACTGGACAGAAAATTAGAAATATAAAAAGAATCACAATAATGCCCGCAACTCACTATTTGACAAATGAAGATACAAAAGTGATGTTTGAGGCAATAAAAAAGGAAATGGAAGAAAGAGTGCATTTTTTCCAGAAAGAAGGAAAATTGCTGGAAGCACAAAGAATTGAGCAAAGAACAAAGTATGATTTGGAAATGATTGAGGAAATCGGGTATTGTAAAGGAGTGGAAAACTATTCTAGGTATTTGACTGGGAAGAGTGAAGGAGAAGCACCTGATACATTAATTGACTATTTTCCAGAGGATTTAGTCGTATTTCTGGACGAGTCGCACATTTCAGTTCCACAGATAAATGGGATGTATAAGGGAGATAGGGCAAGAAAGCAGTCTTTAATTGACAATGGATTTAGGCTTCCAAGCGCTTATGATAACCGTCCGTTGAAATTTGAGGAATTTTTTGAAAAAGTTCCACAAGCTGTGTATATTTCAGCCACTCCAAGCGATTACGAGCTAGAACATTCAAATGGTGAAATTGTAGAGCAGCTTGTCCGTCCAACAGGAATTGTAGAGCCAAGTATCGACATTCGTGAAACAAAAAATCAAATTGATGATTTGATGGATGAAATAAAAACTAGAACAGCAAGAAAAGAACGTATTTTAGTTACAACTTTAACCAAAAAAATGGCAGAAGAACTGACAGATTACTATTTGGAATATGGAATAAAAGTAAAATATATGCACTCTGACATTGACACGCTAGAAAGAACAGAGATAATAAGAGGCTTGAGGAAAGGAGAATTTGATGTTCTGGTTGGAATAAACTTGCTGCGGGAAGGGCTGGATATTCCAGAAGTTTCATTAGTGGCAATTTTGGAAGCAGACAAGGAAGGATATTTGCGTTCCAGAAGATCTTTAATTCAGACAATGGGACGTGCCGCAAGAAACGTGGAAGGACATATTATCCTATATGCCGACAGAATAACAGGCTCTATGCAGGAAGCCATTGACGAAGTAAACAGACGGCGTGAAGTTCAGGAAAAATACAACTTGGAAAACAACATTAATCCAAAATCAATCGTAAGAGAAATCGCAGAGTCAATCGTAGACTATGAAATTGAAAAAGAAAATGAAGCGAACAAAGCAATCAAGCAGTATAAGAGCGAAAAAGACGTGGAAAAGGAAATTAAAAAACTTGATAAGCAGATTAAAAAACTGGCTGAGGAGCTTAATTTTGAAGAAGCAATTAAATTGAGGGATAAAATGAATGAATTGAAGAAGTTGTTAATTGAACTGTAATTTTTTATTTTTATAAGAAATACATATTTAAGAATTTTGGATTAATGATTTTTATTAATTTTTTTTTTATAAATCAAAGGGGAACAGTCGCCATCCCCTTTTATTTCGCAATATTAGTTATTTTAATTTCTTCAAATTATAATATTTTTAGATATAGGCGAAAGTGCTACGCACTAATCCCAGCTTGTCTAAGAATTTTTTTGAAATAAAAACTAAACTCGCTTTTTAATAAGAGTTTTTGCTAACTCTTTAGACGGTTGTAATTTTAATCTTTTGAAAAAGCTCAAACAGTAGTTTTTATTCCCAAAAAATCACGACATGTTTAATTTAATTGTAGTATGTAGCTTAATTAATTGATTTAAAAAAAATTTTTTGTTAAAAAAATATTTAAAATAAAGTATTGAAATTTTTGATAGGAGTAATAAATTGAATAAAAACAAAAAAATAAAATTTCCAGATTGGATGTCGTTGTTTCCGTTTTTTATTTCACAATTAGTATTGTATCCGATAGCTTTGTATACAAGGAAAGTGATAATAGAAATTAATAGTGCTAGTCCGATATTAGTATTTTTGCTTCATTTTTTTGAATTGGCAATATTTTTTCAATATTAATTTTCAATACGAAAGAATTGTTATTGTTAATAAGATGTTGTATTGCATTTGGATTGGGATTACCAGTGAAATAGTTTAAAAGTAAAAAAAAGGAGTTGATATGATGTTTATTTTGAAAATGTTGTTAGAAATAGTAATAATGATTATTTTGTGTGTAATTTTAAATTTAATTCTTGTGAAGAAGATTCTTAGAGTAAAAAATAAGAAGAAATTGCCTTTAAAAAAGGTAAAAACTGTTGTATTTGATGTGAAAAAATTAAAGGAAGATGTGGCTATGTCGGCATTAAAAGGGAAAGAGAAATTATCATATTATCAAATATTGCAAGGATTAAATAATCTTTTGGAAGATAAAAATATAAAAAAAGTGATTATTGATGTGGATAAGTTAAATTTAACACTTTCACAACTGGAAGAAGTTTCTAAAGTTTTTGATAAGATTAGGAAAAATAAGGAAGTTGTGGCAATAGGGACGCTTTTTGAGGAAAGCCGATATAGACAGGCTTTACTTGCGGATAAGATTTATATGTTTGATACAAGGCAGTCAACTATTATTTTTAGGGGATATTTGCATAAGGAATTTTATTTGAAGTCATTTCTGGAAAAGTTTGGGATAAGAATGAATGTACTTCATATTGGTGATTACAAGGTGGCTGGAGAAAAATATAGCCATAACCAAATGTCGGAAGAGAAAAAGGAATCAATTAAAAATATAAAAGATAAAGTTTTTAAAGATTTTGTGGAACTGGTAAAAAGTAAAAGAGGAACAGATATTGAAAATAAAATATTGAGCGGGAA